>WHTN01000045.1 GCA_009377715.1 Dehalococcoidia bacterium
CTATGGGGTGGGAGCGCCTTGCTGAATAACGGCCTCTCCCGACCAAGAATGACTCGGCCTCTCCCACCCTCCCCATTGAAGATACAAGAATGACACATAGCTCTGCGGATTGACGCTATGCGACCGAAATGCTACGGTAAGCTAGACAATCGAATAGCACGCGGGAGCCTGGGTAAGCCAGGCTGAGAGGGTGACCGAGATCGTCGCCGACCGCCGAACCTGATCTGGATAATGCCAGCGGAGGGAAGGTCAAAGCAACATCTCATACCTTAAGGTCGCCTCTCAGGGCGGCCTTTCTCTTTGCCCGGGCCCCATCAAAGTCATGTCGCAAGAAGAATCGACCATCGTTAAAGTAGCCCACAAGCTCGAAGTGACGGGGCTCAGCAAGTCGTTCGCCCTGAACGGCCTTGAACTACCAGCCCTGGCCGATGTCAGCCTTTATGCGCAAGAAGGTGAGTTCGTGAGCTTTATCGGGCCAAGCGGCTGCGGCAAGAGCACTCTGTTCAACATTATCGCCGGGCTTATCGAGCCGTCAGCCGGAGAAGTGAGGGTGCATACAGACGCCAGCGCGACGGACGCATCTAGCGTAGGTTACATGCCCCAGAAAGACCTCCTTCTTCCCTGGCGCTCGGTCCTCGATAACGCCATCTTGGGCCTCGAATTGGAAGGCGTTCAGCGAGCTGATGCTAGGCAGGTGGCCCTCCTGCACATGGAGGAGTTCGGCCTCGCGGGTTTTGGCGATAGCTACCCAAATGCCCTTTCCGGCGGCATGCGACAGCGGGCAGCGTTCCTCCGAACGCTGCTCCCCGACCGAGAGGTGCTGCTACTCGACGAACCGTTCGGCGCGCTCGATGCGCTGACCCGCGCCGACATGCAGGAGTGGCTGCTGAGAGTCTGGGAGGCGCGCCGCAAGACCATCCTCTTCGTCACGCACGACGTTGACGAAGCGATCTTTTTATCCGATCGCATTTACGTAATGACGGCGCGCCCCGGTCGGGTGAAACTGGAAGTCCCCGTAAACTTGCCACGACCCCGATCTTTCGATATGCACGTCAGCCCAGCGCATGTGCAGCTTAAAGCCGAAATACTGGCCACTCTGCGGGAAGAGCGTCCGGCCATCGATGTTTCCGCGGAGAAGCTGCCGGAAACGCCCGTTCGACTGGACCGGGGCACGAACGGAAGTTTACCAGCACCAGCCACCGCGCCGATACTCGATCAGCGCAGGCCGAGCGCCAACTTAAGCCGGACTATAGGCTGCTATGCAGCGCCCCTAGCGCTGGCTTTTGCCGTTCTAGGCCTGTGGCAGATCGCGACGATAGTTTGGGACGTGCCGACGTGGCAACTTCCCTCACCTTGGGGGATCGGCACGAAGCTCTTCGAAGAGTGGGACCTGCTCGCGCCTCACGCTTGGGTTACACTGCGAGAAGTACTGCTCGGCTTTGCGCTTGCGTTCGTCAGCGGCGTTGCGCTAGCGGTCGGCATCGCCTCCTCGCGCGTCCTGGAGCGAGCGATCTACCCTTACGTAATCGCCTCACAGACGCTGCCGGTCATCGCCATCGCACCGATGCTCGTGATCTGGCTGGGTTTCGGCCTCATGCCGAAAGTCGTAGTCGTAGCTCTTATCAGCTTCTTCCCTATCGTAGTGAATACCGTGGACGGACTGCGCTCGGCCGACCCCGAACTATTCAAGCTCATGCGGACACTAGGAGCGTCGCGTTGGGATATTTTCCGCAAAGCGCAGATGCCATCAGCGCTGCCGTTCCTCTTCTCCGGCACCAAGATAGCCATCGCTATCAGTGTTATCGGCGCTGTGATAGGCGAATGGGTCGGCGCGAGCGAAGGGCTCGGCTACTTGATAACGCGATCGTCGGCGCAATTCCAATCGGAGCGCCTCTTCGCCGCCGTCGCGATCCTCGCGGCCATGAGCATCGGCCTCTTCTGGCTCGTGGGACTTCTCGAACGGGTCGCATTGCCTTGGTATAGGTCTGATGATGGAAAGCATGATTACAGATGATTGCCGCTCATGGTTCGACAGGCTCACCACGAGCGGTTCTTTATCACCCACCGCTAAACGCGTCGTTTTCCGCTCACTTCGATCTCATCGAGGGCCAATAATGTGAACAGACTCTTAAAACTTCTCCTTGCGAGTTTAGCTTTGGCGCTCTTAGCCATAGCCTGTAGCGGAGGCAGCGAGAAGAGCGAACTGACCGTGGTGCTCGACTGGTACCCGTGGTCGAATCACACGGGCCTGTACCAGGCGAAAGACGCTGGCTACTACGATGGTGAAGGCCTCGAAGTCGATATCGAAGTGCCGTCCGACCCTGCGGCCGTCCTCCAGATCGTCGGTAGCGGCCGCGCCGACTTCGGTATCAGCTACCAGACAGACGTCCTGCAAGCGCGCGCTGAGGGCGTGCCGGTCGTTTCCATTGCGGCGCTGGTCCAGCACCCGCTGAACTCGATCATGACGCTAAAAGAATCTGGGATTACGGGGCCGAAGCAGCTCGAGGGCAAGAAGCTGGCGACGCCCGGCATCCCTTCCAACGACGCCTATCTCGCGACGATGCTGAAACACGTCGGCGGCGACGCCAGCCGAGTGGAGAAGATCGACGTCGGCTTCGACCTCGTATCGGCGCTCGTCAGTAAGGAGGTCGATGCCATCATCGGCGCCTACTGGGTGCACGAGTCGATCGTCGCCGAGCTTCAGGGGTATCCGGTCGACATCATGCGCGTGGAGCAGTACGGCGTGCCCGATTTTTACGAGCTGGTGCTGGTGACAAACGAAGAGATGGTCGAGGACAACTCTGAGATCGTACGCGACTTCCTTTTCGCGACGGTCAAAGGGTACGACGACGCGCGCAACAACCCCGAGGCGGCGATCGATACCTTGATGGAGGCCGCCCCGGACACCGACCGTCGAGTCGAAGAGCGGGGCATCGACCTCCTAGCGCCGCTCTGGACAGATGGCGCGCCGCAGTTCGGCTGGCAGGAGCCTGAGCGGTGGCGCAGCTACGGGGAGTGGATGGTCGGCAACGACCTTCTCGAGCGTCCGCTGGACTGGGACGCGGCGTTTACGAATGAGTTTTTGCCTTGACTCTGTCAACGGATGAATAGCGATTAACAGATGCCATTGACTCGTATATCCGTTTATCCGTTCGGTATCCGTTGACAGAGATGTCTGAATATAGCGGCAGTAGTAACATGAAAGTAAGGAAGAGGGGATAGAGATGGAAGACTATCTGGAGATCGCTGGGAAGAAATTCGATTCACGCCTGATAACGGGAACGGGCAAGTTCCGCACGATGGAGGAGATGGTCGCCGCGCAGATGCATCTGGCACCGAGATGATCACTGTTGCTATCCGTCGGCTACCACTGGACAGGCCCAACGAGCAGAACCTGATGGACTATATCGATTGGGATAGATACTCGATCCTGCCGAACACCGCCGGCTCACGCACCGCCGAAGAGGCGCTCTTCACGGCGCGGCTCGCACGCTCTCTGACCGGCTCTAACTGGATCAAGCTCGAGGTTATCCCAGACCCAAAGTACCTCCTCCCCGACCCCATCGGCACACTTGAAGCGGCGAAGCAGCTTATCGCCGAGGGCTTCGTCGTGCTGCCGTACATTCACGCCGATCCCGTCCTTGCGCGCCATCTTGAGGAGGCCGGCTGCGCTACGGTGATGCCTCTCGGTTCGCCCATAGGCTCGGGTCGCGGCCTTTTCACTGCCGAGGAGATCCAGATTATCATCGAGAACGCGAACGTGCCGGTGGTGGTCGATGCCGGCCTCGGCGTGCCGTCCGACGCCTCGCGTGCGCTGGAAATGGGCGCCGACGCCGTTCTGGTGAACACGGCCATCGCCCAGGCCGTCGACCCAGCCGGGATGGCGGAAGCGTTCAAGCTCGGAGTCGAGGCGGGGCGTAAGGCGTACCTGGCCGGCCGCATACCGCCGAGAGAGATGGCGCAGGCCTCCAGCCCAACCGAGGGCGTAGCCCGCGCGCAAGCGTAAAGAGACTTCAGCGATGCCTAAGCCCCAGCTAAAGACGCCTTGTCTTGCCCTGATCACAGACCGAAGCTTGTGCCACGCTGGCGCGCTGTCCACAAAGGTGGCACAAGCCGTCAGCGGTGGGGTTGGCATCGTGCACCTGAGAGAGAAGGACTTGCCTGCGGCCGAACTACTCGTGCTCGCGCGAGAGGTTAAGAGCGCTATAGCCGGCCGGGCGTTGTTCATTGTGAACACCGACCTCGACGCGGCGCTCGCCGTTGGGGCGGACGGCATCCACCTCCCTGAGAACGGCCTGCCCATCGCCGAGGCGCGCAATCTAGTGGGCAGCGATCTTCTCATCGGCCGCTCCATGCATAGCCTCGAAGCGGCACTGCAAGCCGAAGCTGACGGCGCCGATTACTTATTCATCGGCACGATCTTCCCGAGTCGCTCGCACCCGAACGGCCCGGTCACGGGCGTCGCGTTGCTTCGAGAAGTCGCCCGGCGCGTAGCGGTACCCTGCTTCGGCATCGGCGGCATAGACGCTGCGAACGTACGCGAAGTGATGGTATCCGGCGCGGCCGGAGTAGCCGTGATCTCGGCTATCCTCGCCGCGCCGGATTCGCAACGAGCGGCGCGCGAACTCGTCGAAGCGATGCAAACGACAACAGCGGTGCGAGGAGGCGAACGGCGATGATCGCCCTGACGGTCAACGGCGAGCGACGCGAGGTCGACCAGCCGCTGAAGCTCGAATGCTTTCTAAAGGCAAACGACATCAACCCCCGCCTCGTCGCCATCGCCGTCAACGGCACCGTCCTCTACCGCGAGGAGTGGCCGGACGTCACGTTAAACGACGGCGATACGGTGGAGATCGTCAGGATCGTGGGCGGCGGCTAGCGATGCGTCTTTTAACTGTCGCCGGTTGTATCGCGGCCGCATTCGCGCTAACATCCTGCGCTGAATCGGAGCCACCACCCGCTGAGGAGATCTTGCGCGGCTCGGACGAAGCGATGAACCAGCTCCGGTCGGTGCGTGTGCTGACCGAAGTAAATGACAAAACGAATCCTAACTCTCCAACTTCTAGCTCTACGGAAACGGTGTTTGTCGCCGCTGAACGCGAGCTTTCCACAACTACGGACGCTGTGTCAGGAGAAATGAGGCAGTATTGCACAGACGCCTCCGAGACCTGGGAACGAAGTCGCTTGGGAGGCGCCTGGACTCCCTGGACGCTTATTGAATCCCTCCCGCAGAGCTTTGTTTGGCCTAACTACCAGCGCCATGAGGGTGGACGAGCGGATCATTACTCCTTCAATGACCAAGCCACGCGTGCAAAACCTCCATCTCCGGGGAGAGGAGAAATACAAAGGGCGACCCGTCTGGGTAATCAGCTATGAATTTACCGTAGGCGGTTTTGAAGGGCCGGGTACTATAAGCATTGTCGATTGGGTCGACAAATATACGTACTTCATTGGCAAGAGCGAAATTCGTATGAAGCTGCCTTACGGTCCTAATAGTACAACTGTAGAGACGTATAGCGATTTCAACAATGATTTCGATATAGAGTGTGGAATTTAGTATCCTTTATTACGCGGTTCATGGCTGTAGCAGGCTCGATAACGGTCGCTGCAGCGCTGACCGCATGCGCCGCCAGCCCTCAGCCACCGTCCGCTGAGGAGATATTACGCCGTTCCGATGAGGCGATGAACCGGCTTGAGTCTATGCAAGTAACTTTGAAGGACTACGCCAACCAAGAGAGCGGCCGGTCAGCCTCCAACATGACCTTCGCTTATGTGGCTCCTGGTCAGGTGAAAGTAACGGAATCGAACAATGCCAAAAATTGCTTCCCTGTCGACAATCATTTATGGGCGCACTATGCGGATGGCAAATCAAAAATCGAAACGCCTGAAGATTTACGAATTGAAGGCGAAGAAGTTTATGAAGGCCATGACACTTGGGTGATCAGCTATGTAACGCGCATAGGCCCAGCCAGCTATGGGCAGCTAACCAATATATACAAGGAGTGGATCGATAAGGATAACTTATTGCTTCTACGGCGTGAGCAACGTATGGACGAAGCAAGTCGCCTCAGTATAGCCAAAGTAGACGGCACCGATCTCAAATGGACGCGCAGAGTCTGGACATATTCAGATTTTAACGAGCCGATAGATGCTGAGTGTAACTATCAAAACTAAAGGTAACAATATACTTGACACACCAGACTAGATACGATATGATCGTTTTATAGGAAAGAGAGACGATCATGAACAAGCAACCGCAAACCCTCATCGAAGCCATCCGCTGCTTTTCCGATCCCGATGTTTGTCTGAACTACATGGTTCAGAGTCGTTGGCCGAGCGGTGTTACCTGCCCAACTTGCGGTAGCACTGAGATTTCGTTCATCTCGACCCGTCGCATCTGGAAGTGCAAGAGCAAGCACGCCAAACAGCAGTTCTCGGTCAAGGTAGGAACCATCTTTGAGGATAGCCCGATTGACCTGGACAAGTGGCTGGCCGCCATGTGGATGATCGGCAACGCCAAGAACGGTGTTAGCTCTTACGAATTGAGCCGGGCAATCGACGTTACTCAGAAGAGCGCTTGGTTTATGCTCCATCGCATCCGCTTGGCGATGCAGGCTGAGACCTTCGATAAGATCGGGGGACAGGTTGAAGTTGATGAGACCTTCATCGGCGGCAAGGCTCGTTTTATGCACAAGGACAAGCGGACCAGCAAGATCAAAGGAAGGGGAAGCATCGGTAAGACCGTTGTTATGGGCCTGCTGGAGCGGCACGGGCCGGACGGTCACAGCGCTGTTAGGACTAGGGTTGTTGCTAATGTCCGCCGCAATAGTCTCGCCCCGACAATCCGGCAGCACGTCGAAGATGGCTCGGAGGTTTTCACCGACGCGCTCCGCTCCTACTCCGATCTGGGCACTTGGTACGAGCACCAAGTCATTGACCACGCTGAATCCTACGCCAGGGGCAACGTTCACACCAACGGCATTGAGAATTTCTGGAGCCTCTTGAAGCGTGCCATCCGAGGAACATACGTCAATGTCGAGCCTTTCCACCTCTTCCGCTACCTTGACGAAGAGTCCTTCCGCTACAACAGCCGGAAGGCCGTTGACGCTGAACGGTTCGAGCGCATTGCCAGCGGCGTCACAGGGAAGCGTCTCACCTACAGGCAATTGATCGGAGCCGCTACGACGCCAGCGTAAGAAAGGCAGGTTGAAACATGGCGAAAGACGACCCCAAGACGAAACCGAAGGAGCCGACGCCGTTCGAGAAGTTTGATCGACTGGTGAAGAGGATTGTACGCGCGCCGAAAGAGAAGATTCAGAATGGCAGGCAAGGCAAGAAGTCAAGCTAAACTTCATTCGGATAACTTCGCAGCTAGATGCCGCATGAATGATCCAACGTGATGCCAAATATCGGTAGACTGCTCCTCGGTGTAGATGTTCTCGACATGCATAGTTGGATTGCGCCATGCATCTTTGACCCCCCTCAGTCTGGCTGCGACACCAGAAAAGAAAGGCTCGTCTGCCTGCCACTCTTGAGACCTTTGAGCTAGTGGCTTCTGGAGTTCGGCATCAAACCGGTGCAGAATACGATCCCAAGTTGGGTTTGTTTTCGGATTGATACCGGGGTCATGCAAGCTGTCAGCTACTATCCTCAAGCCTGCCTCCATAACACGCATAAGGTGAAACACGCATGCGGTTGAGCGGCTAAGGGCCAAGCATTTCCCTGCTTCTTCAATATCTATAGTCGCCGACGGAAAACGGCTTGTAACCTCTTCGCCGAATAAGTGTTTAGCTTTATAGAAATTAACCTTTGTCTGATCGGGAAATAGGGCAACCAGCATCCCGGCTTCATCAATGAACCGATGGTTTAGCTCTTCAAGAAATCTGCCTAAGTCTTCATAGGTAAAGTTCTCATCTATTCTTGGGAGCGTGTTCTCAATAAGCTTAGCAGAGAGAGGCAAGTTCATACGTTCAAAGGTATATTTAATGTCCGGAAGTATAGATTCTCGTAAAGGCTTAAGCTCCTCCGCGGCAACCGGCATGGCAACTTCTAAGCCCTCGTGACCTGCTATACTGATACGAGCAAGCAAGCTTGCGGATAGTTCCTGTATGTGGAGAAGCACCTTCAGGTCTAGGCGTTGCATGATTTCTAATAGACTTACTAGCCTGTAGCGATTTTCCACCCAAGGGCAGACTCGACTAGCGACAATCATCGCGCACCACCTCTCGGTGTGTCAAGTATATTATTGCCAAACTAAACCATGCAGCAAAGGCAAACCACAGACGTAATCATCGTCGGCGGAGGCGTCATCGGCTGTGCGATCGCCTACCACCTGGCGAAGGCCGGCGTTAAGGCGACCGTCCTCGAGCGCGCGTACGTTGCCGCCGAAGCCTCGAGCGCGGCCGCGGGGATGATTGCGCCGCTCGCGGAGGCGAAGGAACGCGGTCCTTTTCTCGATCTCTGCCTAAGCAGCCGCGAACTCTTCCCTCATGAAGTAGAGGAGATCGAACAGGCGTCAGGAATGGACGTAGGCTACGTTGCTTCGGGGCTTTTGCAGCTCGCTTTCTCTGCTGCCGAAGAGGAGACGCTTCAGGCACGCCTGGCCCGACAGCAGGACGCCGGCCTTCGCCAGGAGTGGCTGGGGCCAAAGCAGGTGCTTAGCGTCGAGCCTGCCGTCTCGACGAAAGTCCTCGGTGGCATCTACTCGCCGGAAGAGCCGCACATCGACTCGCAGCGGCTTACCGAGGCATACGCCAAGGCAGCAACCGCTCTCGGAGCCGATATACGAACAGGCGTTGAAGTCACCAGCCTCATGCGCAACGGCAATCGCGTCACCGGCGTGCGCACCTCTAGCGGCAACCTCTACGCAGAACAGACGGTGTTGGCCGCCGGGGCCTGGACGGCGAAGCTGGCGCGCCAGCTCGGTTGGGAACTGCCCATTCGGCCGGTGCGCGGCCAGATGCTTTCGTTTGCCGACGCCGGCCGCCCGATCCGCCACGTAGTCTGGGGCAACGGCGCGTACCTCGTGGCGAAGGCGAACGATACCGTGTTCGTCGGCGCGACCGTTGAGGAGGTCGGCTTCCGCAAACAGACGACCGCCACCGCCCGCGATTGGATGCTGCGCAGCGCGAGGACGCTCGTCCCGACGCTGGCGAATGCCTCTATAGCAAAGCACTGGGCCGGCTTCCGTCCAGCCACCATCGACCACCTACCGATCCTCGGGCCGTTGCCTGGATGGGAAGGTGTTAGCATCGCCAGCGGCCACTTCCGCAACGGCATTCTTCTCGCGCCGGTCACAGCCCAGCTTGCGGCGCAGTGGCTCACCGGCCGGGAGACGGACATCTCGCTCGAACCGTTCAGCCCTTCGCGTTTCGCTGCTCATTCTCAGGCAGCCGCAACCACTTAAAAGTAGTAATATATTCCGTACGTAGCCGCAGACCTTTAGGTCTGCAGGGCTGAAGCCCTGTAGGTACGTTGACAAATGATCCATGCCTAAATTTCAGGACATCATCTATACAAAGCAGGACGGCATAGCTACTGTCGCCGTCAACAGGCCCGAAGTTCTCAACGCCTTCCGACCGCTGACTATCGACGAGATGATCGCCGCCTTCGAGGACGCCTGGCACGACGATGACATCGGGGTGGTCGTGCTCACCGGTGCAGGCGACCGCGCTTTCTGCGTAGGCGGCGACCAGAAGGTGCGCGGGGAAGGCGGCTATGAGGACGAAAGCGGCACACCGCGCCTCCATGTGACGCAGCTTCACCGGCTGATACGCGAGATACCGAAGCCGGTCATCGCCATGGTCAACGGGTACGCCATCGGCGGTGGCCACGTCCTTCACGTTCTCTGCGACCTTACCATCGCCTCGGAGACCGCTCGCTTCGGCCAGGTGGGGCCGCGCGTCGGCAGCTTCGACGCGGGCTTCGGCGCGATCTACCTGGCGCGCATCGTCGGCGAGAAGAAGGCACGCGAGATCTGGTACCTCTGCCATCAGTATTCGGCGCAGGAGGCGCTGGAGATGGGCCTGGTCAACGCCGTTGTCCCGCCCGACCGACTGGAGGAGGAGACGCTGGCCTGGTGCCGCGAACTGCTCTCGAAAAGTCCGACTGCGCTCCGCTTTCTCAAAGCCGCCTTCAACGCCGACACCGACCACGTCTACGGCATCCAGAACCTCGCGCACGGCGCTACGAGCCTTTATTACGCGACCGACGAAGCGCGGGAGGGGCGCAATGCCTTCCTCGAAAAGCGACCGCCCGATTTCTCCCGCTGGCGACGCCACCCCTGGTAACATGTTCAGTCGACAACCCACTAAGTCTGCGTTGCGAGAAGTTATCGTTTGGATAGCGATAGCCTCAGCATGTGCCCTCACGTTCTTGGGTTGCGAAGAGGTGATCGAGGTCGAGGAGCCGCCGGGCGCGTCGTCCGAGGCAGCGGAGACGTCAGGCGCTTTCTCGCTGCCACGGTATAGCCCTTCACCATCCGCGACTCCTGTCGATACGCCGTCCAGCGCCCCTGCCACTGAAGAGCCAGCGACCAGCGAAACGTCTGAACGTGAGCACAACGGCGATGCCGGAGTCACGGCGTCGACGCCGCGGCAGATAAGCCAACCACGAGCGACTCAGAGCAGCCAAGCAGCGGTCGTAGCCACTGAGAATAGCGATCCCGAAACTAACTTCGGCGACACATCGGCAACGGTTGAAGAAGCTCCACCACCCGCACCCGAGCAACCGCCTACTCCCCAACAGCCGCCCCCAACGAGCGCACCCGTTATCACAACTCAGCCAGCGTCAACGCCATCGCCATCGAACTGCGATCCATCGTATCCAGACGTCTGCATTCCCATCGGCGCCGCCGACTACGACTGCGCAGGCGGCGGTGGCAACGGCCCGAACTACATCAGCGGCACGATCCGGGTGCTGCCGCCCGACCCCCATAAGCTCGATCGCGATGGCGACGGCTTTGGGTGCGAGCCGCGTCCATCCCCGCAGTAACTCCTCCTTAATAATCACCTCGTAATCCGAGGAACCAATCACGGCCTCCAGTTGTATAACTAGTGAAAAGGGATGAGGCCGCATCGGAGGTCGCCCCTGGAAGAGACGACGTTAGTCCAATTAGCACAGCGTGGCGATAGCGACGCTTTTGAGGAGCTTGTACGCCGCTATGAGGAAGTAGCTTCTCGCGTCGCGTATCTCATCACTTGCGATGCGGCCGAGGCCGAAGATGCTGCTCAGGAGGCATTTGTGCGTTCGTATCGTGCCATTGGCTCCTTTAAACTCGGCCAGCTGTTCAGGCCCTGGCTGCTGCGAATTGTTACCAACCAGGCACTAAACCGGCGGAAGGCCGCTCAGCGGCGCACCGGCTTGGCCAAACGCTATGGATTTCAAACGCAAAACATCGAAGGAACCATAGAAGATGCGACTCTGGCGAGCGAAAGAAGCGAAACGGTATGGAAGGCTATCGCTCTTCTCAAGGAGAACGAACAGGCCGTTATTTACCTACCGCTATTTTATGGGACTCCAAGAACAGGAGGTCGCCGCGATCCTCCGCTGCCGCCCGGGTACCGTTAAATCGCGCCTACACCGGGCCCTCAAGCGACTGCGCGACGTAATCGTCCGCGACTTTCCCGGCCTGGTCAACGATTGGAGCGAACAGACCAAGAACTTAGGGGCATGAGCAAGATGAAGCCAGATGTTACTTTAGAAACAGTCGACCGGATGCTTAGCGCGACGGCGAATGCCTCGGTATATCCTCCAACCCCTTCCGTAGCGGCCATCGTTCGCCTGCGCATCGAAGAGAGCTCAGAGCAGACGGAACGCAGTCCGCTGTTCCCGGGTATAGCACCGTTGCGCATCGCCTTAGCCGTTTTGGCGGGCATCGCCTTGCTTAGCGCTATAGCCGTAGCTTCGTATCCAACTTCTCGAGAGGCTGTGGCCGATTTCTTCGGCCTGAGTAGGGTGCGCGTCGTTCCGCCACCCAGCCCCACCGCCGCGCCACCGCTCGCTCCGAGCAACATCGGCCGGCCCGCCAGCTTGGAGCAGGCGAAATCGGAGCTAGGATTTACGGTCTCACTGCCCACTTACCCGTCCGACATTGGCCAGCCAAACGGCGTATACCTGCTGACCATTGGCAACGCCGAGGTCATCGCTCTCGTTTACGAAACGGACGGTTTAAGCTTCATGGTCCAGCAAGCTGGCTCTAACGTGTTTATTGAAAAGAGCGCAGAGATACTTGAGCAGGCGCAAGTGAACGGCAGCCGTGCACTCTGGATAGCGGACGCCAACCACATCGTGCAGTTCTATGACGAGGAAGGGAACCTGCACATCGAATCACGACGCCTCGTGGAAGGCAATACCCTCATCTGGCAGCGCGACGGCGTCACATACCGTCTGGAAGGCGATATTTCTCTGGAAGACGCCATCAAAATAGCGGAGTCGCTTAGATAGGAGGAGAGATATGCAAACGTGGTTGAGTTTCGCTACCTCGTCCGGTATCAGTATGCTGGCGATGATGCTCATGGCTTGCGGATCGTCCGGGAGTGCAGGTTCACAGGCAGACGAAACAGTTCTTACTTCACCATCGATTGTCGAAGAAGCCGAACGACAGATAGTCCACGTATCCATGGGGAACATGCAGTTCAGCCCCGAGACAATCACAGTTCGCGCCGGCACGCCGATAATGTGGACGAACGACGAAAGCGTCCTTCACACAGTTACCGCCGGTGACGAAAGCTGGGATTCCGGCGTGCTTAAGGAAGGCGAGACCTATACCGTGACCTTCGATACGCCGGGCAGGTATTGCTACTACTGCCTCCTCCACCCAGGCCACATCGGCGACCCCTGCGGCAACGCTGGGGTCATGTCGCCTTTGCACGGCGCCCTGGTCAGCCTCGGCGATGGCGGCGTGCCGATGCAGGCACGATTGTCGTCACGGAGTGATCGATGCACTTCGTTTTAGTATCGTTGCTAGCAGTGAGCATGCTTGTTGCCTGCAACAGCAGCGAAGCCACGGAAGTAGCCCAACCCAGACCCGATGTGAACGAGGATGTGAGACAGGCAGCGGAGCTTGAGCCAGTCGTCTCGCATCTTCTCTACGTCCTAGATCCGCGCGGCGGCAACGCCACCACGCAGATTCACGTCGTCGACCCGGCTGCGCAAGGCGTAATCCATACTATCGAAGCGGACTACGACCCTCAGATCATTGTCAGCCCTGATGGCGGGCGCTTATACCTCACCGACATGCGCAGTGACGGCACCGACAAGCTCTCGATCATTGAAACAGGTACCTGGCGTCTGATCGAGGAGATCGACTCGCCCAACAGGATCAAGCATAAGGTCTACGGCAGCGATGCGATGGCTTTTTCGCCGGATGGACGCTATTTCTACATTCATAAGTGGGAAGTCCTCCCCGGAGGTGAGCGTTTCACAGGCCCCGGCGGGTATAGCGCGCCGAAAGCCGATCACTGGTGGGACATCTTCGATACCACGACCGGCCAGTTTTCGTCGAATCCGCCGCACATCCCGGACTGCCGGTATCGGCAAGGCCATGCCCCTATCGGACGGCAAAACGCTGGCGGTGCTCTGTTTCCAGCGCAGCGAACTGGTCTTCGTCGATCTGCTGACTGGCGCTACGCTACATACGATATACACGCGCAAAGTCACGAACAACCGCGGCTTCGATCCAATCCTCCAAGGCGACGCTGCGGCGGCTGTTCTATCGGCGGATGGCAACTACATCTATGTCTCGACGGCTGACGGGCGGATATTGGTTATCGATGCCACACAGAGGTCTATAGTTCATACTGTCTCGACTAGAACCCTGACGGATGCGCGAGTAAGCTACAACGCACTAACGGCGAACAAAGACCGATTGTACGTAGGCGTAGGCGGCCAAGTTTGGGCCTACGATACGAATACCTGGCAACGGACTTCGTCAATGCAATCAGCTGGCATCCCTTTTTCGTTGGCCCTCAGCCCTGACGGCAAGCGACTCTATGCGGCCAGCCCGAACAACGCGACCCTAACGATTTTTGATGCCGCGAATGGACATGAACTCAACGTAATGCGCGACTTCGGCGAAACGCCAGCAGTGATAGCCATTGCTCCGCCACCGCCGAGCGATCAGTAGCCACAAAAAGCACTGCCCATCGGGTGAGTAGAAACAGACCGCTCATGGATTCGACAGGCTCACCATGAGCGGTCAAGCTGGCGGAGGGCCTCTTAGGCCGGCTTGATGTTCTGGTTCAACCGGAACAGGTTCGTAGGGTCGTACTTCTTCTTAATCTCGACGAGTCTGTCGTAGTTCTTGCCGAAAGACGTCCGCACCCGGTCCTCGCCCTCGTCGCCGAGGAAGTTCACGTACACGCCATCCGCGGCGAAGGGTTGGGCCGCCTGCGACAGATCGCGCGCCCATTGGATGTGCTGTTCGTTCTCAGCCGGGTCCGTCCACGAAGCGATAATATTAAGATCGTACTGCAATCCTCGGTGCGGGAAAGCGGTCTCGCTTTCACCTACGCGGCTCTCTGCGCCGCCATAGTGCTCGATCACCAGCGCTGACAGCGGCGAGGCCATCCGTCCGGCGTGTTCGATCAGCACGTCGAATAGCTCGTCACTGAGGCCGTTAAGGAAAGTCGAACGCCAGTAATTCTGGTTGCCGTACGGGAAGCCAGCGTCCAACAGGCTTTGCATCTGCGTGTGCGGTATCGGCCCGATGAGGTCGGCGACCGGCAGCCCGAACTCCCTCAGCGGCCGCATAGCTGCTTCGCCGGCCTCCAGCGGGCCGCTGTAGCAGCCGATGATCCCGACGACAGGCACACCGTCCGGCGCTGTCAGCAGGCCGCAGTAGGCCGTCAATTCATCGGGCGCGGTCGCCATGAAGTCGCGGAAGAAGCTCAACACCTCTTTCGCCTTGGCCCGCGGATGGAGCACCAGTCCTCCCATCACTGTCCCTTGCGAGTGTAGACGGAACTCGAAAGAAGTGGCGACACCGAAGTTGCCACCACCGCCGCGCAAGGCCCAAAACAGGTCAGGGTTCTCATCCGCACTTGCCCTCAAAAGCTGGCCGTCCGCGGTCACGATATCCACAGAGATCAGGTTGTCGCAGCTCAGGCCGTGCTTGCGCACGAGCCAGCCCACGCCTCCACCCAGCGTCAGGCCGGCGATGCCTGTCGTGGAAATGACGCCGCCGGGGGTCGCCAGGCCGAATACTTGCGTCTCCCTGTCGAGTTCGCCCCAGGTGACGCCTCCCTGCGCTCTCGCCGTACGCGCCTTTTCATCCACCCACACGCCCTTCATTAGCGATAGGTCGATCATGAGGCCGCCGTCGCAGGCCGAGTGGCCAGGGATGCTGTGGCCACCGCCCCGTATTGCGACGAGAAGATCGTTCACGCGGGCGAAATTGACAGCGCTTATCACGTCGGCGACGCCGCTACAGCGGGCTATAAGGCCGGGCGAGCGGTCGATCATGCCGTTCCAAACTATGCGGGTGGCTTCGTAGCCGTCATCGTCGGGACGGAGGAGAGCGCCACGCAAGCTGCTCGCGAACTCCTCGATGGCGTCCTCCGCGACTGTGGAGCCCTTCAAATTTTGCACTTCCCTACCCGGCATAGCGCTCTCCTCTTTCAATTGGATTTAAATAGCAACCAGTTTGCCAAAATGTCATTCTTGAGCGACCTCTGGGAGCGAAGAGTCTACGTTTGAGTTTTGCGGAGCTTATCCTGAGCGAGAAGTAGATTCTTCACTTCGTTCAGAATGACATTTGGGGCAGTCAGGACACTTCATTATATCGAAAGCAACTTACGACATGGTCGTTCACCAGTCCTGCCGCCTGCATGAACGCGTAAGATATCGTCGAACCTACGAACTTGAAGCCGTGCTTAATGAGGTCCTTGTTCATGGCGTCTGATTCGGCCGTCTTGGCGGGGATCTCCTGCATGGTTCGCCAGGCGTTCTTCTTCGGCGCCCCATCGACGAAGCGCCAGATGTAGGCATCGAAGCTGCCGAACTCGTCCTGGACGGCTAAGAACGCTCGCGCGTTCTGCACCGCCGACTCTATCTTCATGCGGTTTCGCACTATGCCCGCGTCGGCAAGAAGCTCCAGCACCTTCGTTTCGTCGTACGCGGCGACTTTAGCTGCGTCGAAGTTATCGAAAGCGGCCCTATAGTTCTTGCGCTTCCGCAAGATCGTCAGCCAGCTTAAGCCCGCTTGCGCGCCGTCCAGCACGAGAAATTCGAAGAGCATCCGGTCGTCGTGGAGCGGCACGCCCCATTCACGATCGTGGTACTCGATGTAAAGTGGCGTCGAGTTCGACCACTCACACCTAGTCGATATTTTCATTGGCTTTCGATTCTGTCCGTTAGCGCTCGCGCCGCCGTCCGTACGTCGGTTTGACCTATTACGGCGCTTATGACGGCGATCATGTCCGCTCCGGCGGCTACTACTTGATCGATGTTACCGACATTGATGCCGCTGATGGCGCATACCGGCATGCCGACAGCGTCTTTGATTTGACGCAGCCGGTCCAGCCTGTTCTCGAAGCGTTCGGCGTGCACCTTCGTCGACGAGGGGAAAACGCCGACGCCCACGTAGTCGGCGCCGTCAGACTGAGCGCGCAGCGCCATCCCGACCGTCTGCGCAGAGCAGCCGACGATCTTGCCTAGCGGCAAAAGCTTCCGCGCGATCGCCACTGGCAAGTCCGTCTGGCCCACGTGTACGCCGTGGGCATCGCTGGCTATCGCGAGGTCTAAGTGATCGTTCACGATGAAGAGCGTCTCTGTTTCGTCGGCAAGCCGCCGCAAAGCCATCGCGGTATCCAGCATCTCCCCCTTATCGTGCAGTTTGTAGCGTAACTGGATAATTCTGGCGCCTCCGGCTATGGCTTGCCCGGCAACTTGTACGAGATCGCGCTCGCCGGCGACCTCCGGATCGACTATTACGTAAAGCCCGTGGAGCTTCAGTCGCAGTTCTGCCCGAACTAGCTGGTCAACAAGTTTTCGCTCGATGTCATAAAGCTCGAAACGCGTTTCTTTGAAGACTTCAGGGCTTAAATTTAGATCGGGCAGCTTCGCCGTTTCTTCGAGGACGCGTAGGGACTCTTCGACCCGCTTCGCATTCGCAGCGATGAGCCCCTGCAAGCCGACGCGCTCCATCTCGGTCGGCGGGTTGAGCGAAGCGCCTACGTCCTCCGTTGCCCGGCGGGAGGAAAGTAGTCCACCGTAAGAGTTTGCAACCGCCCCGCCTATGTGATGCCGCAACGCCTTGAGTGCTTCGGAGAGCGGCGCTTCGTCCAACATGAAGCGCGCGATGTCTTCGAGCAGCCGCAAGCCTTCTTGTGTACGGTCGACATTGGCATCGATCAACCGCAGTAGTTTGGGGTCGTCCACCTTACTCCTTTTATCTCACCGTCACGAGTGGCAAAATGGGCTTTGCCATCTGCAAGCTATTCTACCGCTATGGACAACTTTAAAGCTAAACTCAAGCGCTACTGGGGCGCTTTCGCCATACCGCTGGTCTTTGTAGCCATCGTCGCCGCTATGTGGGCCGTCCCCCACACACGCCTCATCTTCCAAACGTCCTACTTCGTAGTCGAAATGTTCGGCGAACCGCCCAACAACCCGTACGAATGGGCCACCGAGGCGCCGGTGCGCGAACGAGTCCAGTATTCAGGCGTTGTCGACGGCAGAGCAGTGGAATTCCAAGCCGACGTCTATTCGCCGGGAGGCGATGGCCGTCACGGCGCTGTGGTGGGGGTCGTCGGCGCGCTCCAGCAGGGCGTAGACGACCCGCGCCTCATACGCCTCGCCGAAGGGGTCGCCCGCCTGGGCGTTGTGATGATGCTGCCTGAGATGGACGACCTCGTAGAGGACCGTCTCGTCCCCGAGGAGATCGACGAAGTGACGCTCGCCTTTCAGAAGTTACGAGAGAGGGAGAACGTCGATCCGGATAAAGTCGCTATAGTCGGCTTCTCCGTCGGCGCCGGCCCCGCGCTTATCGCCGCGTCTCACGAAAGCATCAGCGATCAAATAGAGTTCGTCGGCTCGCTTGGCGGATATTACGATATCTTCGACCTCATCGCCTCGATCAGCACTAAGACGCTTATCGACGACGGCGTCCAACGGCCTTGGGACGTTTCCCCTCGGTCTCAGCAGATTTTGCGAAGAAGCCTTATATCGTACGTGGACGACCCCGCCGAACAGGAGATGCTGTCGGCGATCTTCGCGAATGGCATACCGATAAACGAGACCGCTCTGGGCGATCTCTCGCCAACGGGGCGTATGGTTTACGACATCCTATCCAATGCGAGCACGGACCTGGTATACAACCGCTTTGCGTCAGCACCGCACGATGTGGTCACGATCTTGAGGCGACTCTCTCCAAGCATTCACCTGGACGGTCTTGACACCAACCTTTTCCTCGTCCACGACCGCAACGACCGCTTTATACCTTACGTGGAGTCTAGGCGGCTGGCCGAGAACCTGCCTCCGTCCGTGAACCTGTCTTACCTGGAACTAGACATCTTCCGCCATACCATCCCGCGCGTCTCCTCGGACCCGCTTGCGTTCATTTTGGAGTTGATGCAGTTCTTCTTCCTGGCGTACCGTATGGCCTTGCAACTAATCTAGTACTTGAATTTTTGATGGCCCTTCGACAAGCTCAGGGTGAACGGAAAAGAACCGCTCGTGGTGAGCCTGTCGAACCATGAGCAGTTTAAAACCGGTATCTACGTTGATCAATATCCCTCCAGCATGAATGCTGGAGCATAGTGGAGATGCGCTGACCCAAGCTTCAGCTTGGAGGTAGAAAGAACACCGCGAGTACGTCATTGCGAGTGAAACGAAGCAATCTCTGCCCGTTTTATTACGCTCCTATTCAGGATTTATCGAGAGCGATGAAAGACTAAGGTGGCTCGGTAACCTTAGTTGTCGCCTGGCTCTGCTCTCGCAACGCTTCTAGCGTACCGGAAACCGCCGC
>WHTN01000046.1 GCA_009377715.1 Dehalococcoidia bacterium
GAACTTCACGGCCGCGATGACGTCTGCTACGCCGGCGCAGCGCGCTATAAGCGCGGGATGGCGGTCGATCGAGCCATTCCAGACCTTCCGGTGTTCATCGTAGGAAGGATCGCTTGGACTAACGAGTTCGCCTCGTAACGAGGCGGCCAGTTCGGCGGCTTTTGTGTCGATCGCGGACTCGTCGATACCGTGTGCCATATTGCTCCTCCTAGGCTACGCGGGTGAAGTTACTACCACGCCGAAAACATGTCAAGGGTTTCGGTCACTGTAAGGCCTATGTCATTTGAGGAGCCTTCGCTCCCCTCAGGATAAACTCCGCGACGAAGAACCCGTACCGTTTTTGGTGCTCGGATTCTTTACGGAGTTTACCTTGAGCCTGACGAAGGGTTCTGTCTGGCGTTGCTGCGTGCGACTGTCCACTTAGTTACCGTCCGCGACTGCCTGAGGTTATACCCGGTTCTTCAGCCGGTGATCAAGCGTCAATACAACACCAGCCCGTTCGGCGGCCGTAACCTTGTCGGTATGGACATCGCGCCGGTTGTAGAGGCGGGCCGGGCGCTGGTCGAAGAGCGGCCGCGCACGCTCGCTGAATTGCGCAAGCTACTGGGTGAGCAATGGCCAGATCGAGACGCGAACGCTCTTGCCTATACGATCCACTACCAGTTGCCGATAGTTCAGGTCCCGCCTCGCGGCGTCTGGGGCGTCGGTGGCCAGGCAACGTTGACGACCGCCGATCACTGGCTCGGTCGGCCGATGGAGACCGCGACGCAGCCGGACGAGATGATCATACGCTACCTGGGCGCTTTCGGCCCGGCTAACGCAAGGGATATGCAGACCTGGTCTGGTCTGACCCGCCTGAGCGAGGTTGTCGATAGACTGCGTCCCCGCCTGCGAACTTTTCGCGACGAAAGCGGCCGCGAAATCTTCGATCTGCCCGACGCGCCTCGACCCGATCCTGACACCCCGGCCCCGCCGCGCTTCCTGCCCGAGTACGATAACGTGTTCCTTAGCCACTCCGACCGCAGCCGTATAGTCGATGACGACTACAGAAAGCGAATGGCTACGAGGAACGGCGTTCTTCCAAACACGATACTGGTCGACGGCTTCGTCCGCGCGACGTGGCGGATCGTGCATCAAGGCGACGTCGCCACCTTGATCGTCATGCCGTTCGAACCGTTGACCAATCAAGAACGTACGTCCGTAGCCGAAGAAGGCATGCAACTACTCGCCTTCGCTGCCGCAGAAAGCAAATCGCACGACGTTCAGTTCGGTGCCCTACGTGACGCATAAACGCGTAGCGCCGTAAGGGAGGCTGCGATGAAAGCGCAGGATCAACTCGAGGTAGCGATAGTTGCAGAGTGGCTATTTTTGTTCGAGGTCTCGCGGGCGATACGCTTTCCAGCGGGAATCCTTTATCGCGGTTGATAACTCCACCAGGGCCTGGTCGCTAGTATCTCTTTAGCTACGTAAAAAGCCAATAGTTCGTTCAATTCTGTTTCACCTGACCTTCCGGATATGACTCAAAAAACTATCGCTATTGTGCCGGGCTACAATCATCCCATAGTTTATTATCCATCAATAGTTTAGCATTAATGGAATATATAAGTCAACTGAAGCGATTATTGTGTCTAGCGTGCTGAACGATGATCAAAGACGCCGACAGCTGGCTCTGTTTTCGGCTTCTGGCAGACGCGAAACTTCAAGCTATCGACCTAATCTAGAAATCTCGAAAAGCGGATCGCTAAAAGACAGAAAAAAATTCGCAACTCGATAAGCGTAGATTGAGCTCAGAATCCCTCAGGGTTGAACGCGCGCTCGTACTCCTCGATAAACGCCCGGACTTCCGGTTCGTCGAAGTCATCGAGAACCATTAGCTTCGTCCAAGCCGTCAGGGCGATTCGCTCGCCCATTTCGTCGTATGGAGACATAATGACATTTCTTCCGGAACGGACATAGCCGGCAACGATGCCGCCGAGGTTGTTCACCAGTTCAGTGCATTCAGCCGTGCCCAGCGGTTGGAAGCCACCTGAGCAGTTATACCAGACCACCACGCCGCCATGCTCCATATTGTGGACGAGCACCTCTTTCGGGACGGGTTCTCTATAGACTCCCCACGGAGCGGCAACGGGGGAGTGTGGCCCGGATGTGGGCGGGTTGCTGTTATAGTCGGTGTAGGTCTCGTTGAGATCGAGATGGACTTGCCCCTGGTCAAGGAATTCTTGAACGTCCAATTCAACGTTTGGCGGCGTGGGAGTTGCAATACGAGTCGGGGAAGCGGTGCGCGAAGCCGCTGGTGAAGTTGTCGCTGACGTCGTTGATGTCGCGGTCGGGGTGGGATCGTCAGTCTCATCACCGCCACCGCATGCGACCAGCAGGCTAATCGAACTTAAGACTGCGATAAGTAAAGCTTTCGCCGTCAACTCACGTTCCTTTCGGATTCCGTCTTCCGCGCATGGTTCGACAGGCACATCCTGAGCTTGCCGAAGGGCTCACCACGAGCGGCCTAATCGCTCACCCCGAGCTTGTCGAGGGGGCTCGTTAAATTCGAAAAGCTTATTGTCATGTAGGCACATAACGGTTGGTGATATGTTATCAAGACGGAGGCGGACGACAAAGCCCATGGATTATTCGTCGGACGTATCTCGCTCTAGCCAAAGCCGCCAGGCCTGCTCCAGACGCTCCCGTACGTCGTTGTACTCTTCGCCTAAGCGGGCGATCGTTGAGACGTCTTGCTGTTCAGAAGCCAAGCCCAGCCTTTCCTCGACCTCCTTCAGGGTCGCCTCTAGCTCTCGAATGACCGGTTCCTGATTTGGCTTCGGGGATGCCGCAGGCTGTTCCTTCGTCTGCTGAGCCACTTGCCTACTGCGCTTAGCCGGCTGCGGCTTGCTAGCTGGGCTTTGGCGGCTGCGTACCCATTCCTCATAAGGGCCAGCGAAGGTGCGCAGCACACCACCCTCCAGTATCCACAGCTGTCCTGCCAGCAGCGCTATGAAACGCCTATCGTGGGAAACGAAGATGAGCGTGCCCTCGTAAGATATGAGCACTTCCTCGAGAGCTTCCCGGCTGGGGATGTCCAGATGGGTCGTCGGCTCGTCGAGGATGATCACGTTCGGCTCCGCAACGATCAGCCGCGCGAGGGCCAGACGGCTACGCTCCCCGCCGCTCAAGCCTGCGATAGGCTTAAAGACATCGTCTCCTCGAAAGAGAAAGCGGGCCAAGTAAGAGCGGGCCTCTTCCTGGAAGAGGTTCTTTACGCGGAGCAATGCGTCTATCACATTGCCATGCTCCGGAAGGTCTTCAAGTCCCTGCCGGTAGTAGCCCACTTGTACGTTGTGGCCGAAGCTCGCCGATCCCGCTAGCGGTGGCGCGAAGCCGAGAAAGGTCCGAAGAAGGGTAGTCTTGCCGGCGCCGTTGCTACCCAAAATAGCGATGCGTGCGCCGCGCTCCACTTCCATCTCCGGTACTTCGAGCAATCGCACCGACTGGTCATCTTCTACGAAGCCGATCTCCATCTCCGACGAGCGCAAGACCGTCTGCCCTGTCTGACTAGCGGCTATCTTCGGCATAGAGACCGAGCGCTCAGCCTTCGGAGCCTCTAGGCGGTCCAGCCGGTCCAGCTTCTTTGCGCGTCCTCTCGCCTCCCGCGACCGTTGCCCGGCATGGTAGCGGCTGATGAACCACTCTTGCTTGGCTATGTATTCCTGTTGCCTTTCGTATTCCTTTTGCAGGCGTGTTGATCGTTCTGCTTTCAGCGTTCTGTATTTCGTGTAATTCCCCGGGTAGGCCTGTAAGCTCCCAGCATCGATCTCCCATATCTCGCTCGCGACCTCGTCTAAGAAATAACGGTCGTGAGAGACTACGATGAAAGCATGACGGGAGCGCTTGAGGAATCCTTCCAGCCAGGCGAGGCCCTGAAAGTCCAAATAATTCGTAGGTTCGTCGAGGACGAGTAAGTCCGGCTCGGAGAGCAGCGCCTTTGCCAGGGCGGCACGAGTCCGTTCGCCGCCGCTGGTTTGGTTAGAGGGTGCGTCCAGGGTAGCGGCCGAGAGTCCCAATCGGGCCGCTACTTCGGCCATACGGCTGTGGTAGTCGTAACCGCCCAGCGCCTCGAAGCGGTCAAGCAGAGAAGTGTAACGCCGCTCCGCTTGTCTTCGCTCATCCTCTGTAGCTGACTGTAAGTCCCATACGCTTGCCTCAAGTTCGTGCTCGGTTGCCTCTAGGTTGTGGAAAGCTGCGAGCACTTCTTCTTTTAGTGGGCGCTCGCTACCGGCAAGGGCGGTTTGCGGGACGTAGCCTATCCGTAAGCTGTCCACGCGGCTTACGGAACCTGATGTCGGCTCTAGGTCGCCCACAAGGACCCTTAGCAGGCTCGTCTTGCCACTTCCGTTTGGGCCTACGATCCCTACGGAGGATCGGTCCTCCAACTCAAGACTAACGTCGGAGAATATCTCCTTCACGCCTAGGTGCAATGCCAGCTGCGAAGCCGTCAGAATACGTGACATTCTCTATTCCCGTTTTGTATAACTAAGCTATTTGGGTTGAACTCCTCCATATAGGGTAACGTAGTAGCCTTTATCAGGCGAGCCTTCTCAATAGCGCCGCAAGGGCGCACGGCCGTGCGCCCCTACCGGTGCCTTATCTGTCACCGGATAAACGGATGTCGCAATGACGGGACTATGCCTAGGCTTAACGTAAGCTGCAAGGCTTTAGCCCTGCCGTAGAAAAGGCAGACCTGAAGGTTTGCAGCTACGTACTGGGGGACACCCGCGGCCAGCCATTTTGGGGAACTCCTGCATCGGGTTATAATGGCGGGCGTGAGTTCTCTGAAATACCGTTACGGATACCGCCGAAAGCGTAATCGTTCTCGCAAATGGCTATGGTTGATCGCTCTTGCCGCGATCGTTCCGGCCATCTTTATAGGCTATAACCTCACCCCGTCTTCTCCGGGTGGGGGCGATATCTTCGATGCCTCCGTCTCTTGCGTAGTTCGCAACGACTGCGCTGACGTTGCAGTCCAGGCGCAGCCGACCCCAACGCCTATCCCCGCTTACGCTCGCATATACGAGCCGGACTCGCCGATCGTGCCGCTCGTGGTTGCGCCGCCGATCACCGCTGAAGCTGCGTTCGTTATAGAAGAACCGTGCGGGGCTGTTTTATTCGAACTAGATCCGCATCGTCGCTACGCCACTGCCAGCCTTGCGAAGATTGTGACCGCTATAGTAGCTGTGGAGCATGGCCAGCTTTCCTCGCCCGTGGCCATTACCATCGATGGCGCAGAGCTGTCCCTTGCAACCGATAGCAGCGTGATGGGTCTTGTGCCCGGGCAGACCCTTATTCTCGAAGAACTACTCTACGGGCTTTTAGTACCCTCCGGAAACGATGCTGCCCGTGCGATAGCGGAGCATATCGCAGGCGATGTCGGCTCTTTCGTCTCTTTGATGAACGAAAAGATAGCCAAGCTTCAGTTAAAGGATACGCATTTCAGCAACCCGGATGGGTTGGATGTTGCTGGTCAATACACCTCCGCCTTCGATATCATGATCCTTGCTCGTTACCTGCTTCAGGATCCCCTGCTGGCGGAGATCGTAAGTACACAAAACTATCAGCCGTTATGGGACGGCCCTAGGCTTTGGAGTACCAACCCTCTCCTTTATGCATACGACGGCGCCATCGGCGTAAAAACAGGGCGTACCGACCTAGCTAAGGAGTCGCTTGTAGGCGCGGCAGAGCAGGGTGGCCGCCGGCTGGTCGCCTCAGTTCTTCGAAGCGACGATATGTACGCGGACGTATCCAGCTTGCTGGATTGGGCTTTCGCCAGCGTTCCTGCCGTATGCCCCGCCGAGGCTATTACGCCCGCCGGTTAGACGCGGCTTGCCGTCGCCTTAGTTGTCTTTAGCTCCGGACGACGGGCGTATCGACGAGATGCTCGGCGATGAACCACGTCTGTATCTCGTTTCTGCGCAGGACGTCGCTCATGAGCAGATCGTTGGTGCCCCAATCCTTGCTCTCATCCGTCCTTTCGATAGCCACCCGTATTTTCTGGATTATGATTTCGTGAGCATCGATAAGCCGCGAAAGCATAACCGGGACTTCTTCCGCGCCGTTTGGGGGCCGCTCGATGGTCGTGATCTCGGCGACGTGGCGCGGGTCTGCCACAGCGACGCCCAGCGTCTGTACTCTCTCGCCCATCAGGTCTATTAGGGCTAACTGTTCCTCGGCGTGCTTGTCCAGCAAGAGGTGCAGCTGATAAAAAGTATGACCGCGCATCAACCAGTGATGTTTCTTGTACAGGTTATAAAGGATGATGCTATCGGCCAGTATCTCGTTGACCAGATGCACGCTTTCTGCCCTGGCATCTTCGCCGAGAGCGATCGGCATATACCTCAACTGGCCGAACCGCTGGAGTTCCTCGCCCTTCTGGCGTAGCAACGGCTGGCTTTGGGTAGCGACTCGACTTTCGGTCTGACGATTGATCATGCGACCTCCTCCCACTAAACCAATGCGCGCGATGGATTTTGTACGGCACGCGCTATTTTGAAAGTACTCTGCCTGTTACAGCAGAATACAAACCAAACTTACAGCGGAGATTATCTCAGGCCCACAAAAGCAGTGCTCAGTGCTGTTTCATTTACGTAACACTTGGGCAAGACAGTTGGATCGCAGAAAATAAGATTGCTTGTGCCGCGTTTGCAGGGGATTAGGGCGAGTAACTATAATAAAAGTGACCATCAGCGATCTGGGTGGGGTGGTAAATGTTAAAACAGCGATTGGGGATCCTGGTAGGGGGCGGCCCCGCTCCCGGCATCAACAGTGCAATTAGCGCCGCAACGATCGAAGCCATCAACGCGGGTTTCGAAGTAGTCGGCATCATAGACGGATTCGAACATCTCATCAACGGGCGGACCGATATGGTCCGCCCGTTAGCGATCTCGGACGTCTCACGGATCCACTTTCAGGGCGGCTCGGTCATCCGCACTGCGCGGGCAAACCCCACTCGCAGCGAGGCTGATCTTAAGAGAACGGTCGAGACGCTGAAGACGTTAGGCTTAAGCCACCTGATCACCATAGGCGGAGAGGATACGGCCTCCGCGGCAGCGCGGATATCCGAGCACGGCGGGGGAGCTATACCCGTCGCGCATATCCCGAAGACGATAGATAATGACTTGCCGCTCCCGGGCAGCGCACCGACGTTCGGCTTCGAGACGGCCCGGCACATGGGGACGCAAGTGGCATTAACGTTCATGGAGGAATCTCGCACGACGAATCGCTGGTGCCTTGTCGTCGTGATGGGACGTAAAGCCGGCCACCTTGCCCTCGGTATCGGCAAAGCCGCCGGCGCCACGGTTACGGTTATCCCCGAAGAGTTCGCCTCCGACCGGATAACCCTCGACGAGCTCTGCCTCGTCCTTGAGGGCGCCATCCTGAAGAGGCGATCGCTGGGCCGCGAAGACGGCCTGGCGGTGATCTCTGAAGGCGTGGCGGCGAAAATCGATCCGGCTGAGTTGGCTGCCCTCCCAGGCGTAGAAATCGGCTACGATGCCTACGGGAACATCCGTCTGGAGAAGATCCCCGTCGCCTCGGTTATCGAACGTGAACTGTCGCGGCGGTTCAGCGAGCGCGGCGAGTCGCGCTCTTTTGTAGCGGTGACTCTGGGATACGAACTCCGGTGCGCCGCACCGATCCCCTTCGATATCGACTATACACGGACGCTCGGTTATGGAGCCGTCCGTTTCCTTCTAGGGGAGCATGGCGACGAGCGAACGCGTTCGGGAGGATTGGTCTGCATTGACAACGGACGCCTCGACGTCCTGCCCTTCGACGACCTTCGCGATGCGGATGGTCGCATACGTACGCGTATGGTGGACATCGCCTCAGAGCACTACCGGGTGGCGCGAGAGTACATGATCCGCCTGCGCGCTAGAGACCTCGAAAATGATGACCTCCTATCCAAAATAGCTTCCGCGGCTAAGATGGAGACAGACGAGTTCGTCAAGCGGTTTAGATCTGTTCTTGAGACCGATTTCGTCACGGAGCGCGCAGACGCAGTTCCTGATGAGGTAGTATGACAAACCAGGAGTATTTAGAAGATACCGCTAACGCCCTAGTCGCACGTGGAAAAGGCATCCTCGCGGTCGATGAAAGCACCGCTACCTGCACCAAGCGCTTCGCCGAGCTTGGCATCGTATCGACAGTTGACAGCCGGCGAGACTATCGGGAGATGCTCTTCACGACCCCCGGCATCGAAGATTACATCACCGGGGCGATAATGTACGACGAGACCATCCGCCAAAACGGGGCCGATGGTCGGCCGCTTGTGGATGTGCTTACAGCCGCTGGGGTTTTGCCCGGCATCAAAGTAGACATAGGCACAAAACCACTCGCCAACGCGCCGGCTGAGACGATAACCGAAGGGCTGGACGGCCTTCGCGACCGCCTAAACGAGTACCGCGAGCTCGGCGCTCGTTTCACAAAGTGGCGCGCTGTCTTCACCATCGACCACGATATGCCGAGCCGCTATGGCATCGAGACGAACGCTCACGCGCTCGCTCGCTATGCAGTGCTTGTGCAAGAGGCTGGCCTTGTGCCGATAGTGGAGCCGGAAGTGCTTCTGGACGGTGGACACGATATCCACTGGTGCCAGGAGGTAACCGAAGCGGTCCTACGCTCTGTCTTCGAGCAACTGGTCGCGCAGCATTGCCTTTTGGAGGGGATGGTCCTAAAGCCTAATATGGTGACCCCAGGTAGCGAATACGGCCACCAGGCCACCCCTTCGGAAATAGCCGAACTCACGTTGAAGACGCTTCGCCGCTGTGTGCCCGCGGCAGTCCCCGGCATCGCGTTCCTTTCGGGCGGCCAGTCCGGAGAAGAGGCGTGCGAGAACCTCAACGCGATGACTTCGATAACTCAGTTGCCGTGGCAACTTACGTTTTCGTTCGGTCGAGCGCTCCAGTACCCTGCGATAGAAATATGGGGCGGCCATTCCACCAACGTCCCGGGAGCGCAAGCCGCGTTCCTTCACCGGGCGGAGATGAGCAGCGCGGCGAGTTTGGGCAGCTATTCGCGAGCGCGTGAGCGCGAAGTGCGGGTCAGCGGCTGAGCCAGTTCAACGCCATAGGACGGTATTTTTAGTGTCATTGCGAGCGGAGCGAAGCAATCTCTGATTTGACCTATACGGTTTTTGTGAGATTGCCACGGTCGCCTTCAGCGACCTCGCAATGACGGTGGAGAGGCACTTTTGTTGATCGGCCGTATGTGTTAAATTTGCCAGCAGAAGTGTAGTTCTTCAGGAGGCTGAAAAGAATGGCTACAACCATAGAGCGTTCACCCGAATACAAAGTTGTCGGTACAACGCCTACCCGCACTGACGCTATCGAGAAGGTCACGGGTAAGGCGCAATATGCGGCTGACATATACCTGGCGGGCAATTTATACGGCAAAATCCTACGAAGTCCTCACGCCCACGCCAGGATAAAGTCGATCGACGTCAGCAAAGCGCGTACGCTGCCTGGCGTGAAAGCGGTCGCCACTCACGAAGACTTTCCGCCGATCCCCGATGCCGTAATGGCGAGGGAGAACGAGGCGTTGAACCTCCGTCACTTGCGGGACAACGTCCTCGCGTCGGAGAAGGTGCTGTACGAAGGTCAACCGGTCGCTGCCTTGGCCGCCGACAGCCCTCACGTAGCCGAAGAGGCCCTCTCTCTCATCAAGGTGGAGTACGAAGTGTTGAAGCCTGTTATGACGGTCCTGGAGGCCATGCAACCCGACGCGCCCGTGCTGCACGAAAAGCTGCCGTCGGGGGCGACGATGGAGCAGACGCACCCGAATGCGCGACGGCTTCTCCTGCAATCGGGAGACATCGAACAAGGTTTTCGCGAAGCAGACGTCATCGTAGAGCGAGAGTTCACGACCGCTATGGTGCATCAGGGGTACATCGAGCCGCACGCTACTATCGTGGACGTGAAGCGGGACGGCCGTATGACCGTCTGGACGACCACTCAAAGTGCCTATTCTTACCGTGACCAGATCTCCAAGATATTGCTAATACCGCAGTCTATGATCAAAGTCATTCCTACCGAGTGCGGCGGCGCTTTCGGTGGTAAAGAGGTAGCCCGCCTCGAACCCGTCGCTGCTATCCTATCGCGGAAGGCCGGAAAGCCGGTGAGGATAGCGATGAGCCGCGCCGAGGACCTTTCGGCCACTGGCCCGGCGCCCGGCTGCTACATAAAAGTCAAGATAGGGGCTAATAAGGATGGCCGCATTACAGCTGCCGATATGTACTTCGCCTACGAAGCAGGAGCCTTCCCCGGCGCGCCGGTAGTTCAGGCTGCCACGCTTGGCATGGGCCGCTACAACGTCCTTAACCAGCGCGCGGAAGGGTACGACGTAGTCGTCAATAGGCCGAAGCAGAACAGCTACCGCGCCCCTGGCGGCCCTCAGATCCACTTCGCCACCGAGCAGTTAGTCGATGAACTGGCCGAGAAGCTCGGCTTCGACCCCATCGAGTTCCGACGCGTGAATGCTGCGAAGGAAGGCGACCGCAACATCCAAGGTATCGTCTACTCACGCTTGGGCGGCGAAGAAGTTCTGCAAGCGATGCGTAAACACCCACACTACACGGCGCCGCTGGAAGGCCCCAACAGGGGCCGCGGTATCGCTATAGGCTTTAAGCCGGGTGGTGGTGGCGTCTCCTGGTGCAACATCTCTGTCAACCCGGATGGTACGTTGAGCATGCTGAGCGGCAGCCCGGATATGAGCGGTACCAGATTGACTACCGCCATGCAGGCGGCGGAGACGCTGGGCCTGCCCGTCGAGCTGTTTTCGTCCGGCGTAGGCGATTCCGACGACGGCGGCTTTGCCACCGGTTCGTGGGGCAGCCGTACAGCGGTAGCGACGGGCGCGGCCGCGCATAATGCCGCCCTGGATATCATTAAGAAGATGACCGAGAGGGCGGCGAAGATATGGGGCATCGATGTTGAGGATGTCTCCTACGATGAAGGCGTCTTTACCAGCCGCTCCGACGAAAGCAAGAGGAGCACCTTCAAGGAGTTAGCGGAGAAGCTCAACAGCACCGGAGGCACGATCATCGGCCAGGCCGTGCTGGAGGGGGTAACCATACCGCCAGTAGCCGGCCACATCATCGACGTTGAGGTCGACCCGGAGACGGGTAAAATCGATATTCTCCGGTGTACCGTCGTTCAGGACGTCGGGCGGGCGATACACCCCGACATAGTCGAGGGGCAGCTGCAAGGCGGAACGATCCAGGGCATCGGCTTCGCGTTGACAGAGGAGTACTACTACACCAGCGAGGGCCGTCTAGCGAATAAGAGCCTGCTCGACTACCGCATGCCGGTTGCTCTAGACGCCCCTCACGTGGAGACGGTGATAGTTGAAGTCCCGAACCCCCGGCAGCCATATGGCGTAAAGCCCGTCGGCGAATCGACCATGACGACACCGCCGGCGGCGATAGCCAACGCCGTTTACAAAGCCATCGGGGTTCGCTTGAGTAAGCTGCCAATGTCGCCGAGGAACGTCTTAGAGGCGATTTGGGAACAGAAGGCTTAAGAACAACGTAGGGGCACGGCATGCCGTGCCCCTACAGATCGTCTTGCGTAGGGGCGCACGGTTGTGCGCCCTGATTTTATTTGTCGCTGTCGTTCAGATAAGTAGCGGGGATCGTCCCCATGCGGCCGGCGCGGTAGTCTTCGATGGCCTTCAGTATCTCTTCGCGCGTGTTCATCACGAACGGGCCGTAGAAGATCGCCGGCTCGCGTATGGGCTGGCCGCCGAGCAATAGCACTTCCAGCATAGGCGAGCGGCTATCCTGGGCAGAGTCGGCTTCGACTACGAGCGCGTCGCCGGGGCCGAAGACTACGAGCTGCCCCTCGCGGACCGGTCTGCCCTCTATGCCAGCTTTTCCAGACCCCGACAGCACGTAGGCGAAGGCGTTGAACTCGGGTCGCCACGGCAACTCCAGGCGCGTGCCAGCACTAACGGTAGCGTGGGCGTAGGTGATGGGCGTCCACGTCACGCCCGGCCCAGCGTGGTCCGCCATATCGCCGGCGATGAGACGGATCAAGGAAGCGCCGTCGTGCGAACTGAGCAGCACGAGCTTACTAGCGACGATGTCTTGATAGCGCGGTGGCGTCCACTTGAGATCGCGCGGCAAGTTGACCCACGACTGCACGCCGTGAAAGAGGCCGCCCTTTTGCAGGAGCCAGGCGGGTGGCATCTCGTCGTGGAGGATGCCGGCGCCGGCCGTCATCCACTGCGTAGCACCGTCGGCGATGAGGCCGCCTCCGCCGGTCGAATCGTGATGCTCGAAGGCGCCATCTATGATATACGTAACCGTTTCGAAGCCGCGATGCGGGTGCCAGGGTGCACCTTTGGCCTCGCCCGGCGCATATTCGACCGCGCCGAGGTGGTCCATCAGCAAGAACGGGTCGGCTGTCCGCAGGTCTACGTTTGGGAAGGCCCTGCGAACCTGGAAACCCTCGCCTTCTAGCTGCGTCGGCGCGGTGACTACCTTTGTTACGGGGCGAAAGGTCGCGAAAGCCGGATCGGGGCGGGGGATGCGGGGCAGCAACAGCAGGTTATCGGTAGTGACGGCAGGCATTTTCTACAACTCCAATTCGAACTGTGTACTTCTATACAAGTATTGTACATCGTTTCGGCCCAATAGACATTGCCTGGTGTTTTGTGCTTGGTTCTAAATGTCACCCTGAACGCAGTGAAGGGTCTACGCTAGACTCTTCTCAGAGTTTATCCTGAACGAGAAGTAGATTCTTCACTTCGTTCAGGATGACATGAAGTGAAGATTTCTCTATGCGGTTGAGACCCGCATCTACTCTAAGCTGCCGGTTTTAACCGGCAGGCTTCCCCCACTCGCGCTAGCCCTCGCAAAATTTCACTGTGTGAATCAGTGAAAATCTGTGGCTATTCCAAAGGAAACTAGGCTTGTACCTTCGCTAGCGCGTGCTTTCGCGCCTTCGCTACTTTTGGCGCTACTATGGCTTGACAGTACGGTTGCTCAGGGTTCTTCTCGAAATAGTCCTGGTGATACTCCTCGGCAGCGTAGAACTCCGTCAGGGGCTCGATCTGGGTGACGATCGGGTTGTCCCATACCTTCGCAGACGTCAGATATTCGATGGCCTGCTCGGTGACAGCCCTCTGTTCCGGATCGTGATAGAGGACGATCGAGCGGTACTGGGTGCCGACGTCGTACCCCTGGCGATTGGGCGTCGTTGGGTCGTGGATCGTGAAGAACACGTCCAGTATGTCCTTGTACGTGATGATGTTCGGGTCGTATGTCAGCTGCACGACTTCCGCATGGCCTGTCGCGCCGGTGCAGACCTGAGCGTACGTGGGGTGGGGGACTTTGCCTCCTGCGTAACCGGAAACGACTCTTTCAATCCCTCGTAACTCTTTGTAGGCCGCCTCAAGGCACCAGAAACAGCCCCCACCGAGCGTTGCCATATCATTCTGACTAATGTTCATTCCGCTACCCTTTCTAAGCCCTAACGCAGGTCCAGATAGCCTACGCCGCGAAATTTGTGTAACTTCAGTATAACAAGCGCTTCTGGATCTGATATTAAACGCCACTTGCAAGAGTATTAACAAAAGATGAACGGATAGCATACGAGCGGAAAAAGCTATGCCGGAACGGCGGTCGCGAAGAGCAGACCTTTACCGACGACCTCGCCGGAGAGTACCAGTGCCATCGCGATATAAAGGAGGCCGGTCGCCGATTGCATCGCCCGGACGCTGCTCGACTCCCACGCCATCAAGGCGAGCAGCCACGGAAACGCCAGGCCGCCACTGATACGGAGCCAAAAGAAGATGTTCTCGCGCATCGGGACGTCCAAAGCCGCCTCCGGCGTTACGCGCACCGGCAGGAGCAGGTTCGGCACGAGCAGTAGCCCCTGTATCGCGATAACGATCACGAGGAATAGCGTAACTTCCCGCAGAGGCTTTTCGGGTAACTGCGGCGTCACCAGGTACCAGTGGCCTAAGATCATGCCCATGCTCACAGCGCCGATCGCTAGACTTCCGAGCACGAGGCTGAGGAACACCGCCGCGTAGCCCCAGGTCGGTGGGCTGAAGACGAGCGCCAGGGCGACGACAGTCGCCAGGCCCAGCGCCGATGCGACAACTCCGGTGGCTAAGCCGTTGCGAGTGCGCCCGCCGAAGCTCATGAAGGCGTAGGGGATGCTCGAAATGAAGGTCGCCAGCAGCAGAGCGCGGGCGGCGCCCATAGCCTCCGGTCGCATCGTGAAGCCTCCTACCTCATCGGGGACACTTACTGCGGCGGCAGCCCAGAAGGCGAACGCGGCCATAACCACCACTGTCAGTGCGCCGAACTTAACGAAGCCCCTAGCGGCGAGGCCGCGTATGTCGGCGCCTACGGTGATCCAAAGGCTGCCTATAGCGAATTCGGCCAGGAGGATGATAAGGGTGTAGGGTAGAGCGTCCGCTTCCATATCTGTCTATACGTTTATGATAGGCGGCTCGTGACCCTCGAACAAGTTGTTTGCTGATTGCAGCTGGCAGTTTGGAGTTGTGCTATAATTTCCCTGCTTTTCGCCAGTTAAAACGAGCGATACTGTGGCCGACGTAATAATCTACACGCTCCGGGGCTGTTCCACCTCCACGAAGGCCACGAACGCATTTGTCGAACGTGGGATAGACTTCGAAGAACGCCGCGTCGATGAGAACAAGCAATGGTGGGACGAGGCGACAAAACTCGGCTGGGCGGTGCCCATCATCGTATGGCCGGACAGGGTGGAGCATGGCTTCGAAGGCGAACACGGCTGAGATATAATGTAGCGCGGGCCGTTGGCCCGACCGAAGCAACGGTTACTTAATTATGCTCAGGATTTACAATACGGAAACGCGGCGTAAAGAGGACTTTACGCCTGTCGATCCTGGGCGTGCCCGTATCTATAGCTGTGGCCCCACGGTCTACCGCTACGCTCACATAGGCAACCTTCGCACTTACCTGATGGCGGACTGGTTGCGACGCGCCCTTCAAAAGCAAGGCTACGAGGTTACCCACGTAAAAAACATCACTGATGTAGGGCATATGCGCCAGGAGGTCCTGGAGCGCGGCGAGGACAGGGTAATCGCTGCTGCGAGGTCAGAGGGCAAAACGCCCGCCGAGATAGCCGACTTTTACACCCAGGCTTTCCTGACCGACGAGGCCAAACTAAACATAACGCCAGCCCATTTCTTTCCAAAAGCTACAGAGCACGTCAATGAAATGATAAGCATGGTGCGGTCTCTGCTGGAGAACGGGCATGCGTACTCCGCTGGCGGCAACATCTATTTTTCTGTAGGCAAGTTTCCCGACTACGGCAAGCTCTCCGGCAACCGCTCTATAAAAGTGGGGGAGGGAGATATTGAAGGCGTCGATCCAGCGAAGCAAGATCCGAGAGACTTCACCCTCTGGAAGACGGCTGAGCCGGGTCGAGCGCTGAAGTGGGCTAGCCCCTGGGGAGATGGCTTCCCCGGCTGGCACATTGAATGCTCGGCTATGGCGATTAAGTATCTCGGCCCGCACCTCGATATCCATACTGGCGGCGTCGATAACGTCTTCCCGCACCACGAGGACGAGATAGCGCAAAGCGAGGCCGTTCACGGCGCGCCCTTCGCCCGCCACTGGGTGCACGCGCAGCACCTCCTGGTCGACGGCCTTAAGATGGCGAAGTCCACCGGCAACACCTATATTTTGTCCGACTTGGAGCGCCGGGGTTTCGATCCCCTGGCGTTCCGCTATTTAAGTCTGACCGTAAACTACCGGCACCGGATGAACTTCACATGGCAGGCCTTGCGGGCCGCGCAGCGGGGCTTGGAGCGCTTGCGCGAAAGAGCAGCGGAACTACCTGGCGACAATAGGGTTGATGAATACGAGGCCGAACCGTTCCGACAGGCGTTTTGGCAAGCGGTCAACGACGATCTGAACTTGCCGAGAGCGCTGGCTATGGTCTGGCAAGCGGTACGGCGTTCCGAACTGAGCGAAGGAGTGAAGGCGGTACTTCTCCGGGACTTCGATAGCATTCTCGGCCTTGGCCTGGCTAGCGCTCCGACATCGCCGTCACTTCCGGGCGAGGTTAGTGAGCTTGTCGAACGCCGCGAGACGCTACGTAAGGAACGGAGATATCGGGAAGCCGATGCCCTCCGACAACAGATAGAGGCCTCCGGTTTCGAGGTGCGCGATACGGTTGCCGCGCCGCAGGTACTGACTCGACGCGCTTCCCGGGCATCAACTACGAATATAGCGATCTCTTCGAGCGGGGAAGCGTCTTCGGTTGCTGGCCAACCGACATCGCTCGATTTTTCGGTGGGCGTGATCGCCCGCGACAACCGTGTAGACATCGAGCGTTGCTTAGGGGGGCTGCTCTCGCACACGAGCGGCCACGCCATAGAGATCATAGTGGTGGATAACGGCTCAACCGACGGCACGGGGGAGTGGCTGGACGAATTCGCGGCTAGCAATCGCACTGTGCGAGTCATCCACGCCGACCACAATCTAGGCGCTGGCGCTGGTCGCAACGTCATCTTCAAGCAAAGCCGGGGGCGAGTGCTAATCTGGCTCGACCCGAGCATAGAAGTAACGGGCGATATCTTTACGCCGATCGCTAAAGCGCTGGAGAACGATAAGGTAGGTATCGTCGGGCCATTCGGCGTAGAGACGCACGATCTGCACGATTTCCACGAAGCATCCGCTGGCGATGTCGACGCGATCGAGGGCTATCTGATAGCCTGCCGGCGTGAGCTCGCACATAACATCGGCGAACTCGACGAGAAGTTCCGCTTCTACCGGCATTTGGACTTGTACTTCAGCTTTGCTTGTCGGGAGATGGGCTATCGCATCGTCGCTTTGCCGGACCTGTCTCTGGTTCGGCATCCACACAGCGAGTGGTTGAGCCTGGCCGATGAGGAGCGCGACAAGCTGAGCAAGCGCAACTTCTATCGCTTCCTCCACCGCTGGGGGCATCGCGAAGACCTCTTAGTCGCGAACTCGACGCACAAATAGTCCTATATTCCTCTTCATTTGCTCCTCATCTCACTGGATCGAATAGCCTCATGATGGCAGCCTTTTAAGGATGCCCCGTTATGTCAGCCCGCTGATGCTTTTGATCGAAAAACGACTTTACGTACTCCCGCTTTTAGCCCTGGCCGCCGCCTTGACTCTAGCTTTGGCGGTAAGCTTCTCTCAGCGACAGGAGGCCGAAGCCGGATATTTAGGCGGTGGCTCCTTCGGCGTTCTTCTAAGCCAAACGTCGACCTTACCTGAACTGGCCGCTCAGGCAGATGCCATTGTTGTCGGAGACGTCGTAAGCATCGACAGCCGCTGGTCGTCGGATAGCAGGAGCATCGAGACAGAAGTTTTCATTTCCCTCGATCGCCTTTTAAAGGGAACGATAGGGGATATCGCTGTCGAATTACTTCTGCCCGGTGGCAATGTCGTCGATTTTCAGATGTTGGTGGGCGGGATGCCATCGTTCACTATAGGCGAGCGAGTTTTGCTCTTCCTGCGTCAGGCGGGTGATACCTGGCGACCCGTGGAGGGGTTTCAGGGCAAGTTCTCGGTAGCCTCTGGCGAAGTCGTTCGCGAGCTAGGCGTCTCCGTCGACGATCTCGAACGGCGCTTGAGAGATGGTTCGCTGGACGGCCTCTCCATCGTAAGGGCTCCGGATGGGCTTTCGCTCGCCGCTACGCAGGCGACGAAGCTTATCCGCTGGCCGAGAGGCGAGCCGATCAGCTATTACATAAACCCTGATTCGAACGGCCCGAGCAACGTGACGAGCGAAGCAATGGTCGCTGAGGTTCAGGCCGCTTTTCAGACCTGGCAAAACGTCTCTACGGCTTTGCTGTCCTTCAGATACGAGGGCATTACTGCTAGCGATGGTAAAGACCATAGGGATGGCTATAACGATATCGTGTGGGGTGCGGCAGACGATTTTCAGTCCGAAAGCACGATAGGCCTAACGTTTCTGAGCTGGTACGGCGACACCTTGGTTAATGCCGATATTATGCTCAACCCTATCCATCCCTGGGCCGTCGATGGTGAGCACGATCTAGACTTGCAAACGGCGGGGCTGCGCGAGATCGGACACTTGTTGGGTCTCGACCACAGCGAAAGCACAGACGCCATAATGTTTGCCTCGTATCAGGGCATTCGCCGGCAACTCACTCAAGAAGACGCCGATGATATATCTGCCCTTTACCCAATCGAGGTGGAGCCTAAGCCGACACCTACCGGCGGAACAACCCTGGTGGCTGGCTGGAATCCTGTCCTATACGAAGGCGCAGGCTGCGCTTCGCCGAGGCAGGCCATGGAATCTCTAATCGCGACCGGTTCGCTGAACGTCGCCTGACGGTTCTGGGCCGAAGACCAGACCTGGGTCGGATTCGATCCATCCGTCCCGGACAGCATCAACAGCCTCTCCGAGATCTGCGGCGACGATATCCTCTGGCTTAACGTTTCGACGGCTACGGCCTGGGCTATAGGGCTTAAGCCGTTTATCGATAGCGCGTCATAAGGCGGTGCGCCCCGGAGATAGCGAGCGACCAGAAGAAGGCATTGAACAGGGCGTACACGATAGCCTCCCCAATCGAGCCTTCTCCGGCAACGGTGACGACGAAGACGATCACGGCAATAGCTATGAAGGGCCAGCGGAACCAGGGGGAAACTAAGATCTCGCGTATAGCGTCCATAACAGCCTCTTTTCTCGGCAGTTTAGCACCCTCGGAAGGAAGTAGGAAGTTATCCAACTTTTCTTCCCCCTTCCTCCTAGCCTCTTCCTTCCCTCAACCCCGGAATGTTGCCGTAGAAATCCGACAGTCCATGTATGCTCATGGACATGTCGAACCTTACGTTTATCGTCTTAG
>WHTN01000047.1 GCA_009377715.1 Dehalococcoidia bacterium
ACAGAAAGGAGCCTAGCTGACTGTCGGATATTTACGGAGAATACTGCGGCAAATTGACAAAGAATATGGACTATGCTATAGAAGTGAGATGAGTAACGAACGGTAGCGATAAGGAGTTTGTTTATGGATGGTCGCGACCTGGTAAACAGCCAAACCGGCATCATCAGCAGACGCATCTACGTCGATCAAGACATCTACGAACGAGAGCTAGAGCAGGTTTTCGCGCGCACCTGGTGCTTTTTAGGGCACGAGTCGCAGATCCCGAACCCCGGCGACTTCGTCGCTGCGTACATCGGCGAAGACCCTGTGCTCGTAATCCGCGACTCGCGAGGGAAGATCAACGCCTTCCTTAACACTTGCCGCCACCGCGGTATGCGGGTCTGCAGAGCCGATCAAGGCAACGCAGCGGCCTTCACTTGCACGTACCACGGCTGGACATACGGCAACGACGGCAAGCTCGTCGGCGTCCCGGGGTACAAAGAGTACTACTACGAAGAGCTAGACATGGAGCAGTGGGGCCTGGTGCCGGTGGCACAGGTAGACGCCTATAAAGGCTTCATCTTCGGCTGTTTCGATGCCAAGGCGCCGCCGCTTCTCGAGTACCTAGGCGACATGGCCTGGTACCTAGACCTGACGATAGATAAGTCCACCGAGGGCTACGAATGCGTGGGCATTCACAAGTGGATCACGCCCTGCAATTGGAAGCTGGCCGCCGACAACTTCATCGGCGATGGCTATCACGCTCAGGTTACGCACATATCGGCGATCAAGACCGGCTTCACCGGGCCTGTAGCGAGGGCCACAAGGCGAAGGGGCCCCGGCCCGCAGGGGTTCGCTGCTAGTCCTGGCAACGGCCACGGGATCATGGTCTCGAGCGGCCCGATTACGCAATCGGAACAGCTTCCAGAGATGGAAGAGTACATGAACTCGATTATGCCCGAAATAGAGAAGAAGCTAGGCGACCGGGTGAATAACTGGTCACCGGGCATCGGCACGATATTCCCCAACCTATCGGTCCATTTCTCCCGTCGTGACGTGCGGGTATGGCACCCGCGAGGCCCCGATAAGATGGAGACGTGGTCGTACAGTTTCGTCGATAAAGCGGCCCCGCCGGAGATCAAAGACATGACTCGCCTCCACTATCTTCGAGCGTTCGGCCCGGCCGGGACGTACGAGCAAGACGACGGCGAGAACTGGAAAGAGTGCACGCTGACAAGCGAGGGGGCCATCGCCCGCAACCTCGAGTTCAACTACACGATGGGCGTGGGCCACGCAGTATACCACGAGGAACTACCGGGTTGGGTGGCTCCAGGCAGCGGGACGAGCGAACACAACCAGCGTGGATTCTATACGCGCTGGGCTGAGCTAATGGACGCAGAAAGCTGGGACTCCGTCCCGAACTACTCGCCGAGACCAGCAAAGTAATCGAAGGAGGAGAAAGTGCTAAACATACGAGGGATCGTACCGGGACTCAACACTCCATTTACGTGGGACGACGAACTAGACGAGGCTGGGCTTAGAGCATCCATAGACTACTACCTCGACGCCGGCGCGAACGGCCTCTTCCCGTTGGGAACGGTTGGCCAGGGGCCGCAGATGACGCTCGACGAGCGCATGCGCGCAGCCGAGATAATCATGGAGCATGTAAACGGCCGCGTGCCGGTCATTATGCAGATCGGCACCGCCGACACGCGATCGAGCATCATGCTCGCTAAGCACGCGGAAGGCCTGGGCGTTGCCGCCATCGGCCTACTGCCGCTGTACTACGGTAGGCCGGCCGAAGATGCCGTTCTCGACCACTTCAGGCGAGTGTCAGACGCCGTGCCGCTTCCCATCTTCATGTACGACAACACGGGAACGACGCAGTTCAAGAACTCGCCGAAGTTCATCGAAAAGCTCTTGAGGGAAGTGCCCGCGGTCAGCGGCTGCAAGATGTCCAGCTACGATATGCAAGACCGCTTCGCCTGGCTGCGGCAGGTGCCGCCCGACTTCGTATACTTGGAAGGCTATACCGAATTCCTGAGCGTTGTCGTACCCCTGGGCGCAAAAGGCTGTATGTCTCCGCGCGCTCTGGTAGCTCCTGAAATGCTGGTCGACGTCTGGCACAGCATCGAGCAGGGTGATTGGAATGTCACGATCCCGAAGCTCGGTCATCTCTGGGATACGCTTAAGGGCGTCGACGACATCGCCGGCCGGGAGGCCAACCGCGAGATCCTTCGGATGAGGGGCATCGCAATCCAGCGTATGCCGCGCAGCCTGCCAACGAAGGGCGCTTCCCCTGAGGTTGTCCAGCGGCTGGCGAAGTTCCTCATCGAGAAGGGCGTGCCGATCAAGGAGCCGGTACAGGTCGGCTAAACGTCTGTTAACGCATAAATTAGTAGGGGCGCACGGCTGTGCGCCCCTACAGTTCTGTCAACGGATGGCTGGCGGGTGCAAAAAGTATCGTAGGGCACAGCAAGCAGTGCCCCTACTAGTAGTCGAAGGGCGATGCCAGAAAGACCGCTCATGGTTCGATAGGCTCACCACGAGCGGTTCCATTTCGGTTAACTCTGGGCATTGGGCGATTCATTAAGTACTGGATCTGATCCTATGGCGGCATCTGACACTCAAGGTGCTGAAAAGTGTATTTAAGGGCGGTTGATTACTAAGGGGCTGAGGATAAACTTGCAGCGATTAACCAAGAGATTTGCGATGAGAATCGGAAGGTGGACAAGGATCTTCTGCACTGTCGGCACGGTAATGATACTGAACCCACTGCAACAATCCCCTTGCAGGCGGGGCCATATGGCGATGAGGAGGCCATAACTAGAGGATGTGAAGTAGACATATCTGGAATAAGGACCATCTCACCATCGCACATAGAGAACCTGAGAAACGCCGGGATAGGGGAGCCACTGTTCACTTGTGCTCGTAGACTTTCCCCGTTCCCCGACCAGACCGATCCTCTAACTGGATACATCAAATGGAAGGTTATAGGAGCAGAATTTGTAGATGAGATAAGCGATGGTATAAATCTCCTGGCTCCCCGTGGACACTACGTGGCTGTCTACTATCAGATAAAGAACGAGACCAACCACAATCTCTCAGTACATCGGCAATTCCGCGGTATGACCGTGCTGGTGGACGATCGGGGTGTGCGATGGGACCATAGTTTAAGAGGAGCTGAGATCGTTGCTGTCCAGAAGGGTTATGAGGCTGGCGGCATACTGGCTGCTGGGTCTGAGGTGATAACGGCTGCCCTATTCGACGTGCCCAGAGACATTACGGGATTCGGTCTAGTCCTCCCGAAGGACAGGCTGCGAGTGGATTTAAGTAGCGAGCTAAGTAGTAACCCTTGATCGAAAGGAGCCGTCGCTGCCTTCCACGGGAAGTTTTAAGCTGACCATCGATGCAAGAACGGCGCCGCGGCCGGATTGGGCTGCCGGTGTGCGATTTAGTAGCCGAGCGAACGCTCGTATACGTTTAACATCGCCTCACCGGAGATGTATCGCCGGAGGTTTTCGCAAAACAGGTTGGTCAGCCGCTCCATATAGAGGTCGGTCGCCGAGCTCATATGCGGCGAGATGAAGACGTTTGGCATATCCCAAAGCTCGTGTTCAAGTGGCAGGGGTTCCGGCGAAGCTACGTCCAGCGCGGCGCCGGCGATCCAACCTTCCTTCAAGGCCTGCAGCAAGGCGTCGGTGTCCACGACATAGCCGCGAGAGATATTTATCAGCACAGCCGTCGATTTCATCAGCTTCATCTCCGCGTCGCTGATGTACCTCCGCGTTTCCTCAGTCGCGGCGAGGGACAGTACGACGTAGTCGCTTTCGCCAAGCAGGTACGGGAGCTTAGAGGCTGGCAGCACTTCGTCCGCAACTGTTGACGCTTCGCTACCGATAGCAGAACGCTTGGTGGCGATCACGCGCATGCCGAAGGCCCTGGCAAGGCGCGCCACCTCTTTTCCGATCTCCCCAAGCCCAACGATGCCGAGAGTTTTGCCATAAAGTTCCTGCGTCATGTGGGCTTGCCAGCGGTGCTCAGCCTTGTTTTGGGCGAGTTGAGGCAGGTTTTTGGCGAAGTGAAGCATGTAAGTCAAAGCGAATTCAGCCATGGGGATGCCGTGGATACCGCTGCCCGTAGTAATGATCACGTCGGTTTCGAGGACGGGATGGCCGCGCAGCCCCTCCGTGCCAGCGCCGCCGGTCTGTACCCAGCGCAACTTCGGTGCTCGCCTGGTGATGTCCTGCGGCGTAGCGGTTGGAGTGAAAAGCACCTCGGCGCCTCTCAGAGCTTCATCTAGTGAGCGTTCCTCTTCAATAGCTTGCGATTCGGAAATTGCGACGGCCGGCGACTCCTGGAACGCGACCGGCAGACCACGGCCGCCGCGAAAGAGATAGCGCTGCGGCAGAGTAAGAGGCGTAACGGTCGCATCGGGCGCGGCAGCGCTCACGTTATCGAGTTGTCGAGGGGTTAGCGGCAAAGCGATCACTATGTTCATGCTTCTCCTGATATACCTGTAGGGACGGTTCGCGAACCGTCCCTACTAAGCTTGTTCAATGCCATCGCCAGGGATCGAGACGACGGTCCTGCTCATTCCCAGGATCTCGACGAGGCGACGAAACGCCGGGTCAGCTACCGCCTGCGCGGCGGTCCACCGGCACGTCGGAGACTCTGCGGTAGATGAGGTCGAAGTCGGTCGTGTAATTCGTGCCGCCTTTGGCGATCTCCCAGCGTCCGGTGATCATGTTTCCATCGTCGCTGAAGGTCCCTATGAAGCGCTGGGAGACGGCTCGCCCTCCCGCCAGAGCTTCCACTCGCCGTTGCCGATGGTCATCTGATAGACGCGGCAGACGCCGCGCTCGTCTGAGTACAGCTGGAAGTACGTCCCGTTCGCCGCGTCGCATCCGATGATAGAGATATTGTCGGGCCTGAGGAAGCTCGACCGTCCCACGCTGGAGCAGATGTGCTCCTGAGGCGAGCCACTCAAATATGATTCTTCCGCCGCCTGGCCACGGCTCTCCATTGGGCCATTTCGCCTCGACGATCCACTCGCCGACGAGAGACTCGAGTTGGCGTAGCGCTTGTTCTGCGGTTGGTTGGTTCATTGATCCCGCTCGTTCCTCACGTGGTGCGCTTGCAATCGCACGTACTCACAAGGTCAAGTCTCTCGGGTCCGTCACTCCGATGACCGACCTTATCGGTGGAACCGGCCGGCCTTTGACAGTCATTCTTGTCTCGGTCGGTAATGAAGAGCGATAGCACCCGTACTGAAAGTTTTTGTATCCAGAAGTTTCAGACTTGTAGTATCGAAGTTTTCAAAGACCCGCTGTCCTCGACCAAAGACGAACGGGAATACGACGAGTCGCATCTCATCGACAAGGCCGTGTTGCAACATCGTTTGCGTCAGTTCACCCACACCGTATTGCAAGAGATCGCGACCTGGTTCCTCCTTCAGCTTGCCAATCTCTTTGGCGATATCGCCCTCCATTAGCGTTGCATTCCAGCCGAGCGGCTCCTTCAAGCTTCTCGAAGCAACATACTTGGGCATACTGTTTATTCTGTCCGCTTCTTCTCCGTTACGAGACGGCCAAACCTGAGCAAAAGACTCATACGTTTTCCGACCCATTAGAAGTGCATCTGGTGTAAAGAGCAGATTCTTTAAATAATCTAAGACATCCTCACCGTGATATTCGAAAACCTGAGCCCAAAAATCAGGACTTTCGCCACCGATGACGCCATCAAGAGATACTTCAGCCTCAACAATTATGTTTCGCATCTGATCCTTCTTTCTTGTGGATCCGTCATCGAATGAGACGCACACCGAGTACCTAACTCATCGTGGAACGCGGCCACTCGCCTGGCACCAGATCTGCCTCGGTCTCCTCCTACCCGTCACTGGTCGATAACGCTGGAGCGAATTTCGAGGGTCGAGCAAAGCACAGACGAGGTCTAGGGCGAGGCTTATCATAACGTAGGCGAAGACGGACACTAAAAGAATACCCTGGAGCATGGCGAAGTCACGATTAATGGCAGCATCATATGCCAGACGGCCCATGCCCGGCATGTTAAATATTATCTCCGCCACAAACGTCCCTAAGAGCAGGAAATTAATCTGCGGCCCAATTGATGGCAACACTGGTAGCAAGGCATTTCGCAACGAGTGGCGACGCAGTACCTGTCCCTCCGCCAAGCCCTTAGACCGGGCCGTGCGTATGTAGTCCTGCTGCAGCGTCTCTAAAACTGACGATCGCACTATGCGCATCGCCAGGGTGGAACTCCCGATCGCTAAAATCGCGGCCGGCGGTATAAAGTACCGCAGGTTGGCGACGGGGTCGTCTGCCAGAAGGATATCTGAGTGGGGGTTGATAGCCGAAAAGCCAGCCGGCTCCCAGGATGAACAGGGAGGCGAGCCAGAAGAACGGCATAGCAACGCCAATCGCGCCCATGACCCTCGTTGCATAGTCGATAGGCGAGCCTCTCTTCACGGCGGAGGCGAGGCCACTGGAGAGGCCAACGATCAGAGAAATGGCGAGGCTTATGCCAGCTAGTTCTAAGGTGACCTGCCCGCGCTTCCAAATCTCGCCGGCTACGTTTCGATGGGTAAAGATAGACGTGCCGAGATCCCCTTGCAAGATGCCGCCTAGCCATTTGAAGTACTGTGGTAGGACAGGTTCGTCCAGGCCTAACTCACGGCTTACCTGCTCCGGCGTTATGTTGAGCCTTCCTGAAAACGGAGGGAGAATAGTATCGCCTGGCACCAATCTTGCAATACTGAAGACGATAATGCTCGCAACAACCATGGTAGGCAGAACGAGCAGTATGCGGCGGGCGGTGTATTCGAGCATGTTACGCCTTCCGGATCAACCGCCGGCGACCATCGGGATGAAGTGTATCTCGCTGGAGTCATCGATCTCCTGGAAGAGGCCCTGGTGGCCTTGCTCCCCGTCTATGGCGACCGCGATCTCATCTTTGATGAGGTTGTCGCGCACCAGCTCTTCCCGTACGCCCGGGAAGTTCGCCTCCAGGCTGCTGATTATATCAGCCAGCGTGGAGCCTTCTACGCGGATCCGGCTTTCGCCGCCGGTAAGATGACGCATGTTGGACGGTATCCAGACCAGCGCCATGTAGCTAGTCTATCCCTTTTAATGGCCGTTCTGCTGCCACAGCGCCTGCAATACGTAACCAGGCGACATCGGCAGGTCGGTCATGCGCACGCCTATCGCATTGTGGATCGCGGCAGCTATAGCGGCAGGTGGCGTAATGATGTTGTTCTCGCCGACGCCACGCACGCCGTACGGATGGCCCGGGTTCGGCACCTCGATGATGATCGTGTCGATCATGGGCACGTCGAGCGCCACAGGCATACGATAGTCGAGGAAGCTAGAGTTACGCATCTGGCCATCGTTGTCGAAGAAGTACTCCTCGTTAAGCGCCCAACCGATGCCTTGCACCGTACCCCCCTCGAGTTGCCCTTCCACCATGCCCGGGTGCAACGCCTGGCCTACGTCTTGAGCGACGGTGTAGCGAAGGATCGTCACCTTGCCGGTCTCCGGATCGACTTCTAGGTCGACGACGTTCGCCGCGAAGGCCGGGCCGACGCCGCGCGTCGGGTCGACGACTGAACTGCCGACAACTGGACCGCCGGTGGCGTTAAGCCTTGCGGCAAGCTGCTTGAAGGTGAATTTCTTTGATCCGTCGTCCCTGTGATAGAAGGTCCCATCGCTGACCTCAACCTCCTCAGGAGGCACGCTCCAGATGCTCGAAGCGCGCTCAACCATCTTCAGATTTACGTCGCGGGCGGCCTCGATAGCGGCCCAGCCGGTGGCAAACGATGTGCGGCTGCCCCAGGAGCCCATCGTGTAGCCTACAGAGTCGGTATCGACGACGGTTATTCTTACATCCTCGAACGGTATGCCAAGCGTCTCGGCGGCCTGCATGCCGATACCGGTCCTGGTTCCGCTGAGGTCGGGGCTGCCTTCGATGATGCTGACCGTGCCATCGGGGTGAACGGAGATACTACATGACGACATGCCGCCACCGTTACGCCAGAAGCCTAGGGCCACCCCGCGTCCGCGATTGGGACCTTCCAGAGGCGTCTTGTAATGGTCGCTGTTCTTGATCGCTTCCAGGACTTCGACACCGCCGATGCGCAGGAATGGGACGCCCTGAACGTTGCGGTCGCCTTCCTGCACGACGTTCTTTAGGCGGAATTCGATCGGGTCCATGCCGATCTTCTCGCAAAGCTCATCGACCACGCCTTCGGTCGCGAAATGGATCTGGGTAGCGCCGGGCGCCCGGTAGGGCTGCGTCCGCGGTTTGTTAACGACAACGTCGAACCCCTCGACGAGTTGATTGGGAATCTTGTAACGGCCGAGGCCGATGCCGACCGCTCCGCCGACGGGGGCACCGGGGAAAGCGCCGGCCTCGAAGCAGAAGTAGAGATGCGCCGCGACCAGTTCGCCGGTCTTCTTGGCGCCAAACTTCACTCTCATATAGCTGGCACAGGCGGGGCCTGTGCCCTCGAATACGTCCGACCGGCTCATGGTGATCTTTACCGGCCGGCCTGTCTTCCTTGAGAGGATCGCGGCCATCGGTTCCAGGTACGGCACCTCTTTGCCACCGAAGCCACCGCCGATCTCGGTCGGGATGACTTTGACTTTGTTTTGCGGCAGTTGCAGAAGGTCGGCCGTATTGTCACGGTGGCGGAATGGCCCCTGACACGTCGACCAGATCGTTACGCTGCCATCGGGGGCGGTGTCTACCACACAACTCTGCGGCTCGATGTAGCCCTGGTGGACGGTCTTGGTAGTGAACTCTCGCTCAACTACTACGTCAGCTTCGCGGAAGCCCTGCTCGATGTCACCCATCGAAGTTATCTGCTGAAGGGCGTTTGGGGAGTGCTGCTCGAGCCGTGCCCCGAAGGACATCGGGTTCAGCTTTTCGTGAAGCACCGGCGCGCCAGGCTCCATCGCCTCGCGGGGATCGAGCACTGCCTTAAGCACTTCGTACTCGACCTTGATCTTAGAAAGCGCCTCATCAGCGACGTGGGGGCTATCGGCGGCAACTGCGGCCACGGCATGTCCTCGGAAAAGGACTTTGTCCGAGGCTAAAGCGAAGAACGCCGCGCCCTCTTCCTTTACTATCCCCTCCGGAATAGGCGGAAAGTCTTCACTAGTCACAACTGCCCTGACGCCCGGCATCTTGAGGGCTTCGCTAACGTCTATAGACCTGATCTTCGCGTGGGCGTGCGGGCTGCGCAGCACCTTCGCGTGCAACATCCCGTTCAAATGAACGTCGTCAGCGAACACGGCGCGCCCTGTCACCTTGTCGACGCCATCGGGCCGCAGGACGTCCTTGCCGATGACTTTGTACTGGCTTGAGCGTTCGATAGTTGTGCTCATCGTTTCGCCTCCGTAAGCATCTTACCTGCTTCTTGGACTGCCAATACGATTTTATCATAGCCGGTGCAGCGGCAGAGGTTGCCAGATAGACCTAACCTGATCTCGTGTTCGCTGGGATTCGGATTGCTCTCCAAAAGCGCCTTAGCGGAGACGATAAAGCCCGGCGTGCAGATGCCACACTGTAAACCTGTCAGATCAAGGAACGTCCTCTGGAGAGGGTGAAGATCGCCGTCCGTACCTGCCAGGCCTTCGATCGTTTCAACGGTTTTGCCCTGCGCTTCCACGCCGAGGACACAGCAGGAGTCCACCAGCACGCCATCCAGGATGACATTGCAGGCCCCACAGTTGCCGTCGTTGCAACCCTCTTTCGTGCCGGTAAGCAGCAATACGTCTCTTATCACTTCAAGCAAGCTTTGCCGCGGCTCGCAGAAGAACTCGACAGGCTCGCCGTTTACTACCGCGTTTACAATAACCTTTGCCATCGTTTTTTATGCCTCCCTGGCCCTTTCTACCGCTTTTCGCAAAGCTCTAGCAGTTAAAACGCCCACTAAATGGATACGCTGGTCTACAGTGCCTCGCATATCGGTGATCGGCTTCGCCACCGCCTTGGCCGCCTCGGCGGCCTGTTGAATCGACTCTTCATTTACTGGCTTGCCCACTAGCAGGTCGCCTGCCGCCTTAGCGAACAAAGGCGTCGGCGCAACAGCGGCCAGCGATATTCGAGCCGAGGCAAAATTTTGCTTGCTCTCGTCCAGTTGGACGAAGGCCGCCGACCCGGCCACAGCTATGTCCATCTCGTTACGCGGAGTGAATCGCAAGTAATGGGCGCCGGAGTTCGTCGGCGCTGAGGGCAGCTTTATATTTACCAGTAGTTCGCCGGGCTGCAGTACGTTAGTTCCAGGGCCGGTACAAAACTCTTCGACGGGCACTTGGCGCGTGCCATTTGGGCCGGCGATGGTGCATACGCCGCTATGGACGATTAACGTCGGTGTACAGTCGGCGCTGGGCGCGGCGTTGCAGAGGTTCCCGCCTACCGATGCGCGTCCTTGTATTTGGACGCTGCCGATTATGCTCGCGGAATCGTTAAGTGCGGGGTACGCCTGGACAACGGGCTCATCATCCCATATGCGCTTACATGAAGTCGCAGCGCCAAGGTTTAGACCCGAATCGGTCAACGAAAGCTCGTTAAGCTCGGGTACGCTCTTCGCGTCTACAACTAATTTTGCGAGCCTTCGTCCTGCCCGCATCATGATCAGTAGGTCGGTGCCTCCCGCTAGCATACGAGCACTTCCGCCGTTGCTGCCCATGAGCGACACGGCTTCAGAGAGGCTGGTTGGAACGGCGTAATCGAAATCGATCAATTATGTCCTCCTCAGCACGAGTAACGTGGTTTTGTCGAAAGGATGCAGACTGAGAAATGAGTAGCCATCTTCTGTCCGATGACAGACGATACTACTGATAATGGGCATTGTCAACTTCTGGGGAAACCGCGATTGACCTAACCAAACCCATCATATTAAGGTTACTGAAACACTGGCTGAGATATACAGAAACGGCTGGCTACACCATGATAGAAGTGGTTTAATAAGTAATAGTCGCGTTGACAATAACTATCCATATGTGCTATAGAAAGGCCACGGTATTTTGCAAATTTATAAGGAGTATTGAATGCAAATTAAGGGCCTAGTGGATCGCGAAAAGGGTACAGTTAGTCGCCGTCTCTTCAGCGATAGGGGAATCTACGAGCAGGAGCTTGAGAACGTTTTCGCTCGCTGCTGGCTCTTTCTCGCCCACGAGTCGCAAATACCGAACCCCGGGGACTTCGTTGCCGCCTACATCGGCGAAGACCCCGTTTTAGTTGTTCGCGACTCCCGCGGTAACGTAAACGCATTCCTCAATACCTGCCGCCACCGCGGTATGCGTGTCTGCCGGGCCGACCAGGGCAACGCGGCCGCCTTTACCTGCACCTACCACGGCTGGACTTATGGAAACGACGGCAAGCTGGTGGGTGTGCCTGGTTATAAAGAGTACTATTACGAAGAATTGGACATGGAACAATGGGGCCTTGTGCCCGTCGCGCAGGTCGAGTCGTTCCACGGCTTGATTTTCGGGACGTTCGACCCCAGGCTCCGACGCTCCGCGAATATCTGGGCGATATGGCCTGGTACCTGGACTTCCTCTTCGACCGCGTAGAGGGTGGTATCGAGATCATCGGCGGTGTGCACAAGTGGGTTATACCGGGGAACTGGAAGCTGGCCGCCGATAACTTCGTCGGTGACGGCTACCACTTTACCACTACGCACATTTCAGCGATGAAGTCCGGTTTCTCCGGCGACGGCCCGTCGACTCTGTTACGGCCCAACGTAGGCATGACGGTCAATGCCGGCAATGGCCACGGCTTCATGCTCTCCACAGGGCCACAGTACGAGGGAGAGCAGACGCAGCTGCTGCGGGATTATGTCAAGGATTTCTTCCCGGAGATGGAGAGCCGCATCGGCGCCAAGGCCAACGTCTGCACGCCGGGCGTCGGCGCGTCTTCCCTAACCTAGCCGTCCACGCCAACAAGCGGCACATAAAGGTTTGGCACCCACGCGGCCCGGACAAGATGGAGGTCTGGTCATGGGGATGGGTCGAGAAGGGCGCCCCTGAGGAGATGAGGGACTATATAAGGAAGTATTACCTCCAGGCGTTCAGCCCCGGCGGCACCCTGGAGCAGGACGACGGCGAGAACTGGGGCGATGCACTGCTTCGAGTAAGGGTACGATAGCCCGTCAGTACAGCCTCAACTACCAGATCGGGCTAAGACAAGACCAACGCCACGAAGAGATGCCCGGTATAATCGGCCCCAGCCCCAGCGAGACCAACCAGCGCGGCTTTTACAACCGCTGGGCGGACCTGATGGACGCCAAAAGCTGGGCTGAAGTAACCAACGGCTATATACGATAGATTGAAATCGATCGATAGCAAAGGAGCGTAAGTATGAGTGCATACGCGGTAGGCAAAATGATCTGGGATATGGGAAGAAATTTGGATTTAATCGAGCAGTATAAGCAAGACCCAGAGTCCGTCCTCTCGCGCTACGACCTAAGCGAAGAGGAGAGGACGGCCATCCGGAACCACGACGCGCTCTATCTGTACCAGTTAGGCATACACCCCCAATTGCTTTCCAGGGGTATGACGCGCATGCTCGGCATGCCACAGGGCGAGTGGAAGGAAGCGACCGCCGGAGCGGGGCAAAACCCCGGGCTGCGGACGACCGTGTCTCCAGGCCCAGCAAGGAAGGGCGAAGAGCTTTTACGTGATTACGGAAGCGATCCGTGGCAGTGGCTTTCAACGAAGAAAGAGAACCTTTCGGCAGAGCAAGCTTCTAAAGTTTAGGAGGGAAGGAGCAGAAATTATGGGTGAGTTAGCAGTAGCAGCAGCGACCAGCCATGCGCCGGGCATCGCCGGCTCTATCGAAGCAGCCGGTGACCGTGGGCAGCGCTTCCACGCCGGCCTAACGAAGATCCGCGAGACTTTCGATGACGCACAGCCGGACGTAATCATCGAGCTTAGCAACGAACATTTCGTCAACTTTTACCTGCACAACATGCCGGCCATATGCGTGGGCACCGGAATGAGTTTCATCGGCCCCGTCGAGCCTGGAGTCGCAAACCCGGAAGCGTTCCTTAAGATCCCCCAGAGCCGCGTGGAGGGACACCCGAGCTTAGCCAAGGACATCGTTCGCGGGGCTTACGCGGGCGGCGTGGACGTCGCGTATTCGGAGGACCTGGTGCTGGACCACGGCTTCATGGTCCCGCTTCACTTTATAACTCCAAACCTGGACGTGCCCGTTGTCCCCATCTTCGTGAATAACCTGATCGAGCGATGCCCTTGCCCCAGCGCCTCTATCAACTCGGCAAAGTCTTGCGTCAGGTCATAGCCAGCCGGCCGCAGGGCGAACGGATAGCGATCATCGGCGCCGGTGGCATCTCGCATTGGGTAGGCACACCTGAAACTGGACGGATCAACGTCGACTTCGACGACATGTTCCTGGAGAACTCCTACAAGGGCCGTGGCGAGGACCTTTCAGAACTGACGCCGGAGCAGATAGGTGAAGGCGGCAGCGGCGCCCACGAGGTCCGCAACTGGCTCGGCGTGATGGGCGCTATGGGAGACGAGAGTGGCGAGGTAGTAGCGTACGAGCCCGTAGTACAGTGGGCGACCGGCTGCGGCGCTATCCTCTGGAAGACGTAAGCCCCCAATAAGAATTAGTAAGTAAGAAAATGGTAAGTTGCCCAGCCGTTAATGGAACAGGGCTTTTTGAAAACATAGAAACTAGATAGGGAGGACACCACACATGGCAGCGGAAAACAACTACTGGGATCGCTTTTCGCAGAGGCGTGTAACGCGCCGAAGAATGCTGCAGGGGACGGCGCTTACGGGCGCTGGGCTAGCGGCGGCCGCTGTCATCGGTTGCGGCGATGAAGAAGAAGGTGGCGGGACTAGCCCCGGAACAACTACCCCGCCCGCGTCGGGAACCACCGGCGGCACTCCAACGCGAGGTGGCGTCTTCAGTTGGTCGGGATCGGTCGGTCAGTACGGCCACTTGGATTCCAGCCAGGCCCCAAGCATCGGCCCCAACCAGTTGGCCCTCCTTTGGGGAGACGCGCTCCTCACCTACCAAGCCTCTGACATGACCGTAACTCCTAACGTCGCTAGTGGGTACGAGCAACCGGACCAAACGACGATAGTCTTTACTCTTACTCCCAACATAAAATTCCACAACAAACCACCAGTCAACGGCCGCGCACTGACTGCCCAGGATGTCGTTTACACGATCCAGCGGCTGATAGAGCCAAACACCGCTCTTCTACAGCCCTGGCGCAACGACTTCCGCTCGGTTGACAGGATCGAAGCGCCGGATAACTCTACGGTCCGCCTAACGATGAAATCCCCAGACGCCAGCTTGCTGGGCACGATGGGGCACTGGTACGCTTTCATAGCGCCGAGTGAGGCCGTAGACCAGTTCACAGACTTCAAAACCGGTGAGGCCGCCATCAGCGTCGGACCATTCGTGGCGAGCGGTTCCTGGAGCCGTGACACGGGCGGCAGATTCGAACGCAACCCAGAGTACTTTAAGCAGGGCATGCCCTACTTCGACGCTGTCGAGCACATAACCACCCAGACAGGCGCCATCACCTGGGAGCTAGTAGCTTCCGACCGCCTAACCAGGGGCATCGTCTCAGCGGACGAGGTGAACCAGGGCTGGGATAACCGAGGACACGGCCTGAAGAGAGGCACAACTGGCGGCTCGACGCCGCTGAACATGCCTGTGAACCACAACCTGGACAAGTTTAAGGACGTGCGTGTTCGCCGCGCCCTCAGCCTTTTCATCGACCGCCAAGAGATCGTTGATTTTACTTACTTCGGTACGCCCGAATCCCGACCATCGGTGGCCATTCCGGGTTACCTTGAGTTCTGGAACATTTCGACCGAGGATACTGAGCGGCTGCCATGGGGCTGGGATGCCAGCAAGAAGGATGCGGACTACCAACAGGCGAATCAGCTGTTGGACTCTGCGGGAGTTACGACCAGCAACCCATTGCGGTTCGAATTGATGGGTTGGGGCGGCCACCCGTCTCAGGGATTCGGCGAACCGGCCCTCGCGTACTTCCAGGCCATTTATAAGGACCGGTCAGGCGATCGAGTCCAGATCACCCCGAGGGGTATGGAGTTCAGCACCTGGCGCGACCTGGTAGTCCGCAACGAATTCGAAGCGGAGCTAAACGTCGCCGGGACGGGCTGGGAAGTCGACCACGTCCTCTCGAAGTTCAACGAAAGCACCGGCGGCTTAAACTATGGCCGCTACAACGACCCGGAGATGGACCGCCTGATACAAAGGGAGCGCTCTATCTTCGACACTAACGAGAGGAAAGCCGCAGTTAAGGCTATCATCGAACGGATCGCCGACCAAGTTTCGCAGGTGTGGATGGCGACAGGGATCGAGAACTACCAGGTGGTTACCGGAGACCTGAGGAACCACCATTTTGCCACTAGTGCCGAGCATCTGGGAATAGAGCAGTTCTACTTTGAGGCGTAGGAGGCGAAGATGGGCGCCTATATATACAGGCGACTACTGGGCTCGCTCTTAGGGCTGTTTTTAACGACGATCGTTGTGTTCGCGTTACTCCGGTTTTTGCCCGGTGACGTGGTGACTCACCTGCTGTACGGCAACAACGATCCCGCCGCTGCAGAGGCGCTGCGCGATAAACTAGGGCTGAATAAGTCCTTCCTGGAAGCTTACATATCCTGGTTTAGTGGCTTGCTACAAGGAGACTTAGGTGAGTCGCTGTTCTACGGCGACTCAGTAAGCAGCATTGTAAAGGAACGACTGCCCGTTACGCTTGAATTGACCTTAATCGCCCTGTTTGTCTCAATACTAGTCGCCTTCCCTATAGGCATCATTTCCGCCGTTACGCAGGGATCGATTACGGACTATCTCTTTAGAGGCTTTGCCATCCTGTTTGTATCCGTCCCCTTCTTCTGGGTAGCCCTCCTAATAGTGGTTGTGCCGGCTAGGATGATCGGCTGGTCGCCTCCCGTAGGGTTTAAATATATCTGGGACGATCCGGTGCAGAACATCTCTGTCCTCATCATTCCTGCGGTCCTTTTGGGCATATCGCTGTCCGGCCGGACGATCCGCATGTTGCGCACGCAGATGTTGGAGGTGCTCCGGTTAGATTACGTCCGCACAGCGCGCGCGAAAGGTTTGAAGGAGCGCACGATAGTTATCCGCCATGCGTTGCGAAATGCGCTCATCCCCGTGGTGACTATCATAGGGCTGGAGTTCGCGTTCCTAATGGGCGGCACGATCATCGTCGAGGCGATCTTCGGCATCCCAGGTATGGGCCTGTTGGTCTTCGATGCGTTGAACCTCCGCGACTATAACGTCGTTATGGGGGCGCTTGTGGTTTTCGCTGCTATTCTGATCGCAGTGAACTTCGTGGTGGACATTAGTTACGGGTTCCTAAACCCGAGGCTAAGGACGTAAAAGATGCGGACACAGCCATCGACCCTTGAGGTCGCGCGCGTCCTCGAAGAACAGGAGTCGCCTTTAGCGCAAACTGTTAAAACGATAACCAAATTCGCGCGCAAAGAACCTGTAGCCACGGTCTGTGCCGCCGTTCTGGTAATATCAATAGTGATAGCGGTACTCGCTCCCTGGATAGCCCCCTATGACTACGCCGAGATCGATCCCGCAAATCGAATTCAAGGACCAAGCGCTGATCACTGGTCGGGCACCGATGGCCTAGGCCGCGACGTGTTCAGCCGGATCATCGTCGCCTCGCGTTATTCGCTCGGCGTCGGTTTCGGAGCGACAGCCTTGGCCACAGCGGTAGCTCTTGTCATCGGCATAGGTTCCGCCTACGCAGGTAAGACGGCCGATGCCGTTTTTCAACGTATCGTCGATTCCGCGATGTCCATCCCGCCCTTGCTGCTGCTGATCTTCATCGTGGCGCTCTTGGGACCGGGCATCTGGACCGCAATTGGCGTTATCGGAATCGTGAGTGCCCTCAGAAACTCGCGGGTAATCAGAGGCTCGACGTTAGAAATAATGTCGCTAGACTACATGGACGCTGCCCGGATCATCGGCGCCTCCTGGCCAAGAATCGCCCTCCGTTACATCTTGCCGAACATTATGGCGCCTGTTATCGTGCTATTCTCCCTCGGCCTCGGCTCCGCTATCCTGGTCGAGGCATCGTTGAGTTTCCTCGGCTACGGCGTGCCGCCGCCCGCCCCTACCTGGGGTCAAATGATAGGGCTGGATGCAAGGCGATTTTTCGTGGTGGCTCCCTGGATGGCAATAGCACCAGGCATAGCGTTGACCATCGTCGTGTTCTCAATTAATATCTTCGGCGATGCCCTGCGCGATCGTCTCGATCCACGTCAGCGCGGAACGTAAAGCAGATCTCAAGATCAAAGCAATAACAATAAGGGCGGGCCAGGTGGCCCGCCCTTATTGTTATTGCAAAACCGTTCTTACTGTGCTACTGGAGTCCTAGCGTACTTCTTGCGCAACTCGCCCCAGCGCTTCGCAGACTCCTTAGCGCCCTCCTCAAGGTGGGCAGGCAATGGAGTATGGTACGGCGGGCGATTGGGGCCGGGGTTGTAGTAGTCGGAATACCGGCTGCGGCCCCTCTCAAGCTGGAGGTTGTACTTAGCGAACTCGACCGGGCCTGGGTTGTGGGTGGACGCCCAGGCAAGGTCATCGGTGATCTGCTTGGCCAGAGGCCAGTCGCGGGCGTTGAGAGCATCTACCAGTGCCAGCGAAGGCTCCGGGCCCATCGGCGCTCCTGTGCTCCAGGTGGCCGTAGTCGTCTCTGGGGAGAGACGGGCGAACGCGTAAGCGCCGCGTTCCATCGGAACGAAGTTTACGTCGCCCCAGTTGGTCGCTTCGAGCTTGGCCAGGTAGGACGTCAATTCACCGCTCTTGGCCGCGATGATGTTCGGGTTCTTCTTATGGACCTGACGCCAGAAGTTCGCGCTGAAGTCGAACTTGAACGCCTGGTGATTCTCGTAGACCATGATGGAGAGGTTCGGGAATGCCTCATAGATGTCGGCGTAGAACTGGACGGCGACTTCGGTCGCTGGCGTCTGCCACATCGGAACGCCCAGCATAGTGGCCTCGGCGCCTGCGTCGGTTATGAGCTTCAGGCGGTTGATCGTCGCCCTCGTGCCCAGGCCCGTGCCTCCGACGAAGACCGGCACACGGCGGCGGGCCGTCTGGACGACGCAATCAGCGAACGCCTGAATTTCGTGGTCCAGGAGGGTGGCGCATTCACCAGTGGTACCGGTGCAAGAGATAGCGCCCACACCATCGTTGATGAGCTTGTCGACCAGCTTGGCGGTCTCGTCCAAATCGACAGTGTTCTGACTGCGCCAGTCAGAGGCATCTGGCGTGGCGGGCGTTCCAATCATGGCAACCAGCCCGCGCACATCTTTAGCGGTATACATATTCCCTCCTTAATTCCTGCTCTTACTTATACTCATTCGCCAGTTCTTGTTCAGGTCTGGCGAAAGTCGCCCAATTAATAGCATGCGCAGGATTAAAAGTCAATAAGGCGGAATGTTGGGTAGTGTATCAGTTTGAATCCCCGATCAACGAAATCAATTCTTCCATCGACCACACATGGTCAGTTAGGCCAGCCGCCATTGCCGGAGTTGTAGGGTAGGGCTTGCTCA
>WHTN01000004.1 GCA_009377715.1 Dehalococcoidia bacterium
ACTCCTCCAAGCCCCACGAGTGCATCATTTCTTGTGCCCGGGCAACGCCGTCCTTAGCGTTATCGAAGATTGCCGTCATAAACTGCCAGACCGAAGGCGGGTAGCTAGAACCGATGCCCGACCTTATCAGGCGGCTGTACTGTTCCGGCGTCGCGTTTCCGGCCTCGAACTCCTTTACCGCGGCCATAAGAGCGAACATGCTGATAGTGCAAGCGCTGCGCTGAAGCCTATCGCCGTTAACGGAGACCGTTTCATCGCTCTGTAAGTCAGTAACGGCGATCGATACTTCTATGGCGGGGTAGGCCTCTTTATACGCGGCTATCTCGTCGGCGAGCTGATACCTTAGATCCATAAGGTCAGCGGATATATTGCCCCATACCGGCGGCTTTGCGGGCTCCGGCAAGGGGCTAGGCGATTCCGGGACTTCGATGATAGGAGTCGGAGTGGGCGGCTGAGGCGTAGCGGTCGGTATCGCCGTAGTCGTAAGGGTAGGCGCTGGCTCATCAGGCTCGGCGCAGGCGACAAGCGTTATCGCGATCGCGGCCAACGCTAGACCGAAGACCCGAAGCGCTGCCGTCTGCACGATACTCGTACGCGATGCATACAGACAAGCAGCACGTTCTACTTGCTTACGCATTAATGTCAATTCTAACAACGACAACGTTAAGAAACAGCGCGCCGGCAAGGCTGCACCGAAGACGGCCCATCGCTGCTTTTTCTCCTGAACATCTAGGCTACTTATACTAACGCCGGAGCGTCAGTAAAGTTCCATCGTTACAGCGCAGATGGCGCTAAAGCGGTCATCAGAGCGACCATCGCCAGGGCTGTTGTACGGCTGACGCTGCGCCAGTTCACCGGCTTTTCATGCGCGGGACCAGCACACCCGCAGGACGCCTGAACGCCGCGAGCGATGACGATACACTAACCGACGACGAAGACGAGCAATAGAAGGCCTGCGAGCAACCTTATCTCCCGATAAGGGACGTATGGCACGAGTGTAGCCAGCAGGCCAACGGCAAGCCCCATCTCCGCGAAGGGTATGACCCGCGCGAGTGGGCCAACCCATGCCTCCGGGACGATCCTCCAGGTCCGAAGAACGAACTCGAAGTGAGAAACGTTTCGCGCCTTGAGTATGCCTGCAGACCAGAGAATAGCGGCCACTGCAATAGTAGTGAGGCTAAGGAGAATGGAAAACGGCCAGTCGGGCATTATTTGCTTTTCTGTTTCGGCGTTTCGCTAAGTTGATAGCGTTCGAATGCCTTATAGGCGCCGGCGATGCACGTGCACAGGGTCAGCCGGATCGGCGAAATATACCAGCGCGTAAGCTCCCTGATCGGCTCGCTGGGCCCTTCCGTGAAATTACGGCCTACCATGCATTCTTCGAGCATTTTTTGGCCTAACGGGGGCACGTCTGTGCCCACAACGCCGAAGATCAAACCCGATTCAGTTTCGAATTCGATCCCTATGACGAGCGCTTCTGACCTTTCTCCCTTTAACAAACCCTGAGGCATGTGGGCTAGCCCAGCCACAACCATCGTATCGCTCGCGCGTTGCGATACCTGCTCTCGCAAAAGTTGACCCATTATCCCGCCTATCTACTAAGCAACTTACTTCAACTTATTTCAATGATTCTGCGACCCGAACAGCTCCATCAAAGCTAAGCCATCGGTGCGAAGCCGGTAGCTGACCTTATCATCGCCTGCCCAGCCGAGCGAAAGATGACCCGTCTGCCATCGGGCGGTCGGGTTCATCTCCGGCCCCGCTCCCGACTCAGGCGCGTCGACGACTAAGAAGCCGTCGGTCCACACCGCCGTCCGACCGTTGACTTGCGTTTCGCCAGTGCTATTGGCCGACGCGCCACGGGCGTCGCCGGGTATGCGGGGAAGATGACACACCAGCGCCGGAGATCATCATTGATGGGCAGTTGCTACTAGACTTCCCACGCGATGCTCCGCTGCATCCTGCATTGACTATAGACGAGAGCTCCCGCAAGCACGATGGCAGTGGTACACTGTACATGGTCACTGGCTATATTGACTTACCTTTGGAGGAGCTCGTAAGGGCCTATGAGGGTCGATTGGTCGACGACGGATGGATAGTCTGCGCATCACTATCTAGCGATGCTGGTCATTTTTTACCTTTAACCGTAACAAGTGTGACAGCACTGCCCATTCTGTCGTTTTGCGGCCGCCCGAAGTTAATCAAGCTCGAACGGGCATTGAAGTCAGGATGAGACATAATCCATAAAGCCCTCACCATCATGGCTCGTATTTGAAGGTATCTTGAGGTGGAGAAACGCAAAAGTGTGAAATGGGCTGCGGCAGGCGCTGTTGCAGGGATTGTTGGTCTGTCTCTTTTAGTGCTTTTGACTGACTTTGACCGAGCACCTGGAGAGCCTAGGTGGGGGCTAGTCGCAGTTCTGATCTTCGCTATTCCATATATACTCGCCCTGGCTAGCAATTTCATCTATGGATCCACACGGATTTCGCTTCTGACAGCTGCAGCACTAGCTTCAAGCGCGTTCACATTAATCCTCTTCAGCTTTGCATATGTTCTCCTGCCCGCGACGCTTTTGTTGTTTTACTCACTCCTAGAGATTTGGAAGGAGGAACGCCATTCAGAATTGATACGCCGACAGCATTTACTGGCCGCACTTTTTTCCGCCGGATTACTCGTAACGTCATTCGTATCGCTGCATTTCTGGACCGATCAATATTGCTGGTCCACTGCCGAATCGGAAGGCTGCAAGAGTAACATTGTGACGGCGAAGGAAGCCATCTTAGGCTTATGTTTGGCCTCGATAAGCGTGATATGTGCTCTCTGGGACTCCGCGCCGTTAGGAAGCTCACCGACCCATCCTTATCGTACTAACGGCTAGGTTCCGCCTGGCTCATCATGGGTGGGCTATTGCAACTGCTTGTAGCAGACCACGTAGAAGCTTAGTCCCCATACCGGCTGGAACCTCATAAGCTGGCAATAGGTGAAGCCAAACCGCCTATAGACCTAAACGAGTTGGCGCGCTATCATGTTGCCAGCTTACGACCGGGTTGTATCCCGGCTTTTTGCCAAGATTCGGTGCCGAGTAGGCAGGATCCAGATGGCCATAACACGCATAAGCCTAAGAACTGGGAACCCAGAAGATGCTGAGGCATGCGGACAAATCTGCCACGATGCTTTTGCTCATATAGCCGCACAACATAACTTTCCCAAGGACGTGCCATCACCCGAAGCAGCCAGCCAACTGATGGCCGGGATCCTTTCACATCCCGGATTTTATTCAGTCGTCGCTGAAGTTGATGGCACGATTGTGGGCAGTAACTTTCTCGATGAGCGTTCTCCGATTTTCGGCGTCGGCCCTGTGACCGTAGACCCGAAAATGCAAAACTCCAGCGTAGGTCGCCAGCTTATGCAGAATATCTTGGACCGGGCAGCCGGGCAGCATTCCCCTGGAGTGCGTCTGCTTCAAGATGCCTTCCACAATCGCTCTTTTGCTCTGTACACGAAGCTGGGGTTCGAAACACGCGCCACGACTTCAGTAATGCAAGGACCGCCGATAAGAATCAACATGCCGGGATACAATGTCCGCCCCGCCACAGCGGCAGACCTCGAGGGTTGCAATCGGGTGTGCGTAGCGGTTCATGGACATCATCGAAGCGGAGAGGTGCAAGATGCCATATCGATGGGGACCGCTCTGGTCGTGGAGCGGCTGGGTCGTGTGACAGGCTACTCGACGGGCGTTGCATTTTTCGGCCACTCGGTGGGCAGGACAAATGAAGATGTGATGGCGCTAATTGCTGCAACTCCTGAGTATCAAGGTCCGGGATTCCATGTGCCGAACACTAACGCGGATTTACTACGGTGGTGCTATGAAAATGGGTTGAGGATGGTCAAGGCGATGTCGTTAATGACCATCGGATTATATAACGAGCCACGCGGAGCGTACTTGCCGTCCGTACTCTATTAGAGTACTTGTTATCGTCAGCCAAGCGTTAGCGATCGATAACCGGACGAAGGTCTGGTTAGGCTACGACCCTGGCATACTCTGCTGCAAAACCTATCTGGCTGATGCCCAAAAAGTGCTAATCAACGTAAGCAGAGACTGCCCTAATGGGTCCGGTGGCAACGTGGTGTCGCTGTACACGGGCTGGAACCACATAAGCTAACAATATAGACGAAGCTAAGCCCCTATAGACCTAAGCGAGCTGGCGCGCTATCATATTGCCAGCTTACGACCGAGGTAAACCATGCCCCTTAAAGAGAACCGAGACAGACTGCACGACCGCGCTGTTCAGGGCATAGCGCAGCAGCGCTTCGCCTTCCCAACGCAGGAGTACGGCTCGTACAAAACGTTCGTCAACGAGCCCAAGCCGGTGATGGGCGTCGAGCTGCCGGACGGCACCATCGGCTACCCGGACATCGTCGTCGTGGACAATGCCAGCAACACAGTGAAGATCGTGGCGGAGATCGAGACGGCGAGCACGGTCACGGAGGAAGAGGCGCTGAACGAGTGGCGGCCCTACGCCGAGATCGCGCCGCTCTACCTCTACGTGCCGGTGGGCTACGCCGACCGCGCGAAGTCCATCTACAAGAAGCTGAAGATACCGGTGGTCGGCCTGCGCACCTGGCGCTTCATGGTCGGCTACGAAACGATCGAGATCATCGATATGGATACGGTGCCCGCTACCCCGATCGAGGCGCTTATGCCAACGGGCCTCTTAAAGCGCCGTCAGAAAAAAGACGTAGCGTAGAGTTCGATACGAAGGCGCCGCTGGGCGCCTTCTTCGCGCTAGCCGATCTTCTCGGCGCCGCCCATATACGGACGCAGCGCTTCCGGCACGACGACAGAGCCATCGCGCTGCTGGTAGTTCTCCAGCACGGCGATGACCGTGCGAGGCAGCGCTACACCTGAGCCGTTCAGCGTGTGGACGAACTCCGGCCGCGCGCCCTTCTCCCGCCGAAAGCGCACATTCGCCCGCCGCGCCTGAAAGTCGGCGCAGTTGGAGATGCTGCTGACCTCCAACCACTCCTCGCAGCCGGCGGCCCACACCTCGAGATCGTAGGTCATCGCCGCGGCGAAGCCGAGGTCGCCGGTGCAGAGCTGGACGACGCGGTACGGCAGGCCCAGCAGGCGCAGGACTTCCTCGGCGTCGGCAAGCATAGTATCGAGTTCGGCGTCGGACTCCTCCGGCAGGCAGAACTTGTACATCTCCACCTTATCGAACTGATGTCCACGCTTGATGCCGCGCACGTCGCGGCCGGCGCTCATCTTCTCGCGGCGGAAGCACGGCGTATAGGCAGCGTACCGTAGCGGCAACGCGTCGCCCTCGAGGATCTCGTCGCGATGGAGGTTAGTGATCGGCACTTCGGCCGTCGGCACGAGCCAGATGTCGTCTTCGACGTCGTGATAGAGGTTATCGGCGAACTTCGGGAGCTGGCCGGAGCCCACCAGCGTCTCTTCTTTCACGACGAACGGCGGATCGACCTCGGTGTAGCCGTGCTTGGTGACGTGCAGGTCCAGCATCCAGTTGATTAGCGCCCGCTCCAGCCGAGCGCCTGCGCCCTTCAGCACGTAGAAGCGAGAGCCAGATAGTTTTACGCCGCGCTCAAAATCGATTATGTCAAGCGCTTCGCCGATCTCCCAGTGCGGCCGCGGCGCGAAGTCGAAGGTCGGCCTTACGCCCTCGGTGCGGACGACGACGTTCTCCGTCTCGTCCCGCCCGATAGTGACGCGCTCGTTGGGGATATTCGGTAGCTGCATCGCCAGGCCTTGCAACTGGTCCTCGGTCTGTTTTACGTCCACCTCAAGCTCGTTGATGCGCTCGCTTACATCCCGCATACGCGCCATCAACTCGTCGCGCTTTGTCGTTGCGGCGGCGGCTTCGCCTTCGTCTTTCGCGCGCTGGACGGCCTGGTTCAGCCCGCCGATCTCTTTGCCGGCGACGTTGCGTTCGGCTCGCAGCGCCTCGTACTCCTGCAAGAGCGTGCGCCGTCTTCCATCGAGCGCGATGATGTCATCGACCGGCGCCGCGTCGGCCTGACGGTCATGCAACGCCTTGCGGACGGCGTCCGGGTTATCGCGCACGAACTGAATGCTCAGCATATTGTTCCATTAACCTCGTAGCTGCAGACCTTTAGGTCTGCTAAAGCCTTTGCAGGTCTAAAGACCTGCAGCTACGTATCATGGCTACGTTTGTTTTAACCGCTCATGGTTCGACACGTTCACCATGAGCCTGTCGAAGGGCCAACAACATTTTCTGTGTGGCTCGTCGATCTCGCCATTTCTATCGCCTTCAAGGCGAGCAGGCACACGTCCTCGGAAACTGGTACGGAGATGCCGCAGCCGGCCAGCTCAAGAGCGCAGTCGCCCCGCAAATCGGCTTCGTCGACCCATACGCTTATCGCATCGGCATCCGGCGACATGGCCGGGACACCATCGAGCGGGCGGCAGAAGAAGATGAAGTCGACGTGCTTGTGGGGCTCTCCGCGGTCGAAGCTGTTCTCCAGCAGTATGGCGACGGGCGTCGGAAGTTGCTCCGGATAGGCGAAAGCCAGGGGTTCCCGGCCAGGTAGCACTTCCACAGCCAGCCCGGTCTCCTCGAGCACCTCGCGCAGAAGCCCCGTAACCGGATCTTCGTCGGGCAGAAGATGGCCGCCGGGCGGCAGCCACATCTGCGCCTTGCGGTGCCACTGAAGCAGGACCTTGCCGTCGTTGACGACGAAGCCAGTAGCCGTGAAGTGCCTCTCCATGTGCCTTAGTCTAACAGCGAGAGGTCGAAATGGGCCAGATCGTCGAGTACTACGTCCGCGAGACTTAGGTCGAGTCCCGTCGTGCTGAGCGTTCGCACAGCTACGACGAACATTTCGGCCGCGTTGGCCGACCGTATGCCGGACGGCGAGTCCTCGATCGCCAGGCAGCGCTTAGGCCCTACGCCGAGCCGTTCCGCTGCGAGAAGATAGCAGTCAGGCGCCGGCTTGTGGCGCTCGACCATCTCGCCGGAGACGATGATTTCGAACGCGTCGCCGAGGCCGATGCCTTCGAGCAGCGCATCAACCCACGCGCCCAACGATGACGACGCCAGCCCCAGTCGAAGGCCGCGATCGTGCGCGGCCGATATCAGTTCGCGGACGCCGGTGTTGGGCTCGGCGGGCTTGCGCAGTTCGGCGAGGACGGCGGGGTCGTAGAGGCGCACATACTCGGCCAGCGGCCGCCTGAGGCCGTAGCGGCGGATGTACTCCTCCCAGGCCGCTTCGACGCTGAGACCGATGATCTCGGCGTAGTCGCGTTCTGGGACGAGGACGCCCTCTTCGGCAAGGATCGTGTTGACGGCTGCGTAGTAGCGCGGCTCGCTGTCGGCGAGCACGCCGTCCATATCGAAGATAATGGCGTCGAAGCGCGGCATCGGCTACTGTTGCTCCCAGACGACGTTATCCGACGCGTGGACGATGAGAATATCGCCGGAGCAGATTTCGCTTAGCGTATTTAGTTCTTGTGGGGCGCTAGGATCGTAGCTCCGCCAGCTTTGATCGCTTGCTTCATATTGCCACGCCACGTCTAGGACATCCAGGGTCGCGAACGCATCTTCGACCGGCTTACAGCCATCCGGGTGCCACTCGACGAAGTTCCACCCCTGCCAGAGGTCGACCGTATGCGTTTGCGGCGTCTCACAGGTCAGGTCCAGCCGGTGCTGCTTGGTGGGATCCCAAACTCCCGTCTGAGCGCAAGGGAGGAACACGGGTTCAGGGAACGGGTCTACCCAATCGAAGGTAATCGTATCGCCGTAGCCAGCGCAGCCCCGCTCGACGGTAGTCGCCTTCACGTCTACGGTATAGCCAATGCCAAGCTCCTCGATGTCCTGGACTTCCGCCAGGCCGCAAATCTTATCGCGGATCTTCGCCCGCACCAGCGTTCCTACTTCAGGAGGCGCCCCTTCGACGGTGACGGTGCCATAGAACGTGACGTAACTGAACGTAGGCTGAGCATCGACTTTAGAAGCGTCCGGAGAGACGGTTAGAACTACAAGAGCCACGATACCCGCAAGCGCCAGAATGAGAGCAACCGATTTCCTCACGATGTTGACCTTTAGTCCTGGAGCCAAACGACGCCTTCCAACATATAGATGCTTAGGATGCCACAGACCTCTTGCAGCGTATTCACACTCGCGGGCGCGTTCGGATCGTAGCCAAGCCACGTTTGCGTCTCGCCGACGAACGCCCACGCAGTGCCCAGAATGCCCGCTTCTGTGAGTTGACGGAACGCCCAGTCCGCCGGACGGCAGCTTGAGGGCTGCCACTCAACTAAGTTCCAGTCGCCGAATAACGGCACCAGCGCAGCATCGCGCGCTCCAAATTCGTAAGCGCCGATATCGCAAATAACGCTGCCGCCGGTATTGTCATCGAAGGGTCTCGGGCGGCTGCGCTGATCTCTATCTGGGCATGCGCTGTTATCGCCAGCGTCTATGGCAGGGCTGCCGAACAGCAAGGCGTGCGTAAGCTTAGCACCACCGTCGTCGCCAAGCTCACTGAGCAAAGCATCATCCACAACGCGATCACCACTGGCGTCAGCCAGACCGCAAGTGTCGTCGTCCGCGATACTGTGGTTGGTGGATATCGGCTCCGGGCCGCCGCAGTTGGTTTGAATGTTACGAGCGACGATGGTGTTCGTCATCGTCGCGTCGCCGGAATTGTATATCCCGCCGCTACCGCCAGCCGCTAAGCTCGCATTGTCAGCAATCGTGACGTTAGTGAGGGTCAGCGTCCCGCTATTGCTTATGCCTGTGCCTTCGGTAGCCGACTGATTGCCGCTGATCGTGCTGTTCGTCAGGGTCGCGGTGCCCGTATTACTGAGGCCACCCCCTAAGTCTCCGTAGTTGTCGCTTATCGTACTCAGGGTGACGGTGAGTGCACCGTGGTTATCAATACCGCCTACGCCCAGATCGCTAATGTTTGTGCTTATGGTACTTTCGGATATTTCGAGAGTGCCGGAGTTATGAATGCCTGCGGTACCGTCGACGCTGCTGTTTCCGCTTACGACACTCGTGTCAATAATAAGCGAGCCGTCATTGAGTATGCCGCTACCCTGAGCTGCAATATTTCGGCCGATCTCACTATCACGTACTAAGGCGGAGGCCCCGTTGTGCAAAGCGCCACCGGCGCTACTGCTATTTGCGTTGATAGTGATTCTTCTAACTGCAAGAGCACCTTCCAGATTATGAATGGCGCTACCAGCCTCGCTGTTGCCATTTCGGATAGTTAGATTCGCTGCGCTGAACTTGGTAGCGCCGACGACGTGGAACACCCTATCGAGGGCACCACCGTCTAGAGTACTTGTAGCCGTGCCGGATCCGACAATTGTAAGGTCGTCCGTGATATCTAAGTCACCCGTCTCGGCCTCATCTTCGGCTGCAGCGCCATTAGCGATGGTCAAAGAATAAGTGCCAGGCGGGACCGATATTGCGTCCAGGCCAGATACAAAGTTCGCTTCTTGGACGGCCGCCCGCAACGTGCATTCGCCCAGGAACGTTGCGCAGGCGTTATCACCTAACACCTCATCGCCAGCGTCGCGCTCGCTAGTGACGACAAACGTACGTAAGGCTTCGGAACAGACCAAGTCTAGTTCTTGAAAGCCCCCGTCCCAACTGCCGACGGTAGGCAGCCCAGAAACTCACCTTGAATGGTCTCCACCTCGAACAGGATTACCTTGCCCGTAGTGCCGCAATTTAACTCGTGACCTATCCAAAGTACATCTATGACATACCCTATGCCGATATCTTCAACCTCTCGAACGGTAGTCTGGCCACATAGATGGCCATCGATCCTGGCGCGGATTTCAGTGCCAATGGGAGGTATGGATCCATCTACCAAAACCGTACCGGATATTCTGGTGGGTGGCCCTATTTGAGCTCGCGCGGAATCGTTGTCGGCGGAACTGACCGCTATCAAACTTGTGAGCAGAACAGCCGCTGCTAAAAGTATTAGCTTTCTCATTGCTCTAGCCTCCTACCCCCTACTCCTGAGTTGCGGGAAGAGTATGACCTCACGTATAGACGTCTGACCCGTGAGGATCATCGTCAGGCGGTCGATGCCCATGCCGAGGCCGCCGGTGGGCGGCATGCCATGCTCAAGCGCCGTGAGGAAGTCCTCGTCTACGACCTCCGCTTCGTCGTCACCGGCAGCGCGGAGGCGGGCCTGCTGTTCGAAACGCAGGCGTTGCTCGATGGGGTCGTTTAGCTCCGAGAAGGCGTTCGCCACCTCGAAACCGCCGATGAACCCTTCGAAGCGCTCGACGTAGCGCGGGTCGTCCGGCCTTTGCTTCGCGAGCGGCGAAAGCTCGATGGGGTAGTCCAGCAGAAAGGTCGGCTGGATCAGGTGCGGCTCTACGAACGTCGAAAGCAGTTCGTCGATAAGCTTGCCGCGACCCTTGCTGGCGAGGTCACCCGGCGGCAAGCCAAGCGCCAGCATCGCCTCGCGCAACGAGCCGGCCTCCGGATACTCTTCGAAGTCGAGGCCAGAGCGCTCTTTGATCGCTTCACGCAGCGTCATCTGCCGCCAGGGCGGCGTAAGGTCTATCTCGTGGTCGCCGCGGGCGACCTTGGGCGTGCCGAGCACCGATATCGCGACGTTATATACAAGCTCTTCGACCATCCGGAGAACGTCGCGGTAATCGGCATAGGCCTCATACGACTCCATCGTCGTGAACTCGGGGTTGTGTTTGGTGGACAGGCCTTCGTTACGAAAGATACGGCCGACCTCGTACACCTTGTCGATGCCGCCGACGATAAGCCGCTTGAGGTGCAGTTCGGTCGCTATGCGCATATAGAAATCGCTATCCAGCGCGTTGTAGTGCGTGACGAACGGCCGCGCCGCTGCTCCTCCGGCGCTTGCCTGCAGGATCGGCGTCTCGACCTCAAGGAAGCCGCGGTCGTTCATGAAGCGGCGCACTGCCGCGACCACGCGGCTGCGCGTTAGCGCTATGCTGAGCGACTCCTCGTTGGCGATGAGGTCGAGATAACGCTGGCGATAGCGGGCTTCGATGTCCTGAAGGCCGTGCCACTTCTCTGGCAGCGGCCGGATGGATTTCGAGAGGAGCGCGTACTCTTTAGCTTCGACAGTGATCTCGCCGGCGCGAGTGCGGAATAGCGGCCCCACGACGCCGAGGAAGTCGCCTAAATCGAGGTCCTCCAGTCCAGCGTAAGCTTCGCCGATAAGGTCGCGGCGGAACTGCGCCTGGATCTTGCCGGAGCCATCTCGCAGGTCTAAGAACGCTACTTTGCCCATGACCCGCATAGCGGTGATGCGCCCCGCGACGCGCGCCTCGACATCGGTGCGCTCCGCTCTGCTGCTTTCGGCCTCCTCGAAGATGGCCGTCGCTTGGCCCGCAGTATGGGTACGTTGCCAGCGCGCAGGGTAAGGATCGACGCCCTGCTCTCGAAGCCTATCGAGCTTCGCCAGGCGCTGGTTGATTACTTCTTCGCCTCTATCCGGCACTTCTTACCTCATCTGAAGATGTCTTACTCATAATAGCAAAAGGGCGGTGGATGACCCACCGCCCTTCAGTTAAGTGCATCGCCGATAAGTTAACCGATGTTTGCGATGGTAAAGCGTAGGGTGCCTGCGGGCACCTTAACCGAAACTTCTTGCCCCACACGCTTGCCGAGCAGCGCCTGACCGACGGGCGACTCGTTGCTGATACGGCCGTCCTTGGGATCAGCCTCCGCACTGCCGACGATCGTGTACTGCTCCTCTTCGCCTTTTTCGTTATGCACGGTCACCGTCGACCCTAGTTGTACGTTGTTGGAGTGATGGGCTTCTTCCTCATCTATAAGTACGGCGTTCTGGACAAGCTGCTCTAAGATCAGTATGCGTCCTTCTACAAACGCCTGCTCGTTCTTCGCATCCTCGTATTCGGGGTTGTTTTGCGGGCTGGCCAGCTCTTTGGCCTCTTGTATTCGCTTAGCAACCTGCGGCCGTCGCACGGTTCGGAGGTGCTCGAGCTCCTCTCCGAGCTTCGCTAACCCGTCTTTCGTTAGCGGGATCTGTTTTAGGGTCATTTCACGCTCCTAAGAGTCTTAGAAAAAAGCAGACTGAGAGATTTGGCCCCCAGTCTACTTACAATAAATCCGCTCCATATTATAGCATAGCTTTTGCCTGTCAACGGATGGATAACGGATTAATGGATACGCGGACGATATTGAATGGTAGGAGATGTTCGCCGAACCACTCTCACTTCAAGGAATAAATCTCTGCCGATTTTAATCGGCAGCTTCAAGGTAGCTGCGGGTTGGGTCATTGCGAGCGAAAGCGAAGCAATCTCAGCCCGTTCTATTACGTTGGACTACGTAGCTGAACTTTGGTGTTATGGCTGCTGGCTGTCTCCACCCTGTTTCGCATGGTACAATGCGCGTAATTGACAATAAGGTTGTGAGGCGGAGGGCGATTGAGTAAGCTGGCGTGGGTGGCGGTCATACCTCTGTTCCTAAGCGCTGCCGTAGGTGGCGCCGCCGGAGCGCTTATAGCTTATTTCATCGTCGGGAACGATGATAATAATAACGCCTCAGCAATCGTAAGCCAGGTGGTCCTCGAAGAAGAATCCGCCCTCATAAGCGCGGTGCAAAAAGCAGCGCCCTCCGTAGTAGCCGTAGTGAGCCAAAACACATCGAACCAGGGCGGCGCCACCACTGAACGGCTTTCGCTCGGCTCCGGCGTAATAATCGACGCTCGCGGATACATCGTCACGAACGAGCACGTGATTCACGAAGCGGCGCGCCCCACAGTAATCCTCGCGAACGGAGAGGAACGCCCAGCCGAGGTGATAGGGCACGACGCTCCCTTCACGGACTTGGCAGTCTTGAAGGTAGCGGAGGGTGGACTGCAGGCGATCGAACTGGGAGATTCGAGCGCTCTCCAATTGGGCCAGCGGGTGATAGCGCTGGGCAACTCGCTGCACGACTTTAAGAACAGCGTCACTCTTGGAGTCGTAAGTGGGACCGAACGCCGCTTCCCAAGAGAGAACATCTTTATGGAGGACCTGATCCAGACCGATGCCGCAGTGAACCCCGGCAACAGCGGCGGCGCGCTTGTCAATGCCGCCGGTCAGCTCGTCGGCGTCCCAACAACGGTCGTGCGGTCGGATACCGGACAGGAGGTCGAAGGTATCGCCTTCGCTATAGCAAGTCGGACCGTAGGCGAAATAACGAACGAAATAGTAAGAAACGGCCGCATAGCCCGACCGTATCTCGGGGTGGTACACCAAGACCTCTTCACGCCGGACGCAGGCCGCCAGTTAGGCCTAACCGCTACGCGTGGCGCGGTCGTGACCGAAGTCACGCCCAACAGCCCGGCGGCGGCCGCTGGCATCCGGCGCGGAGACGTCATCTTGCGCATCGGCCAGCAAGACGTCACGCCAGAGATGCCGTTTCTCAACATCCTGCGCAGCCTTCGCCCCAATCAGCAGGTAGACATCGTCATTGACCGCCGTGGGGAGAGAGTGATTCTCTCCGATGTCACTCTCGGCAGCTAGTCTCTAGAGTGGAAAAATCGCCAGAGAGAAGCTATACTTTTAGCCACCGTAAACTATGAGTCGCATACCTCCTCCTCGCCGTCCCCGCCCCTCGCTTGCAAGGGGGGGAGCAGTCGAACGCCGCCACGAAAGTGGAGATCCGGTCCCTTTTATAATCGGCGGCGTAATAGTTTTTCTGGCTATCTTGATCTTAGTCCTGTTTCTGCCGCCGTTCTCACTACTCGGGGATGGCGGAGACGACGATGGCGACCAGGTATCGACCTCTTCCGGTCTTACATTCAACACCAGCGAGCAACTGCCTGCGTTACCGGATAACCTTGTTGCCGTCAGCCCGCACTTATCGGATATCAGGGTGCCCTCCAATCTAACTGATGGGCAGGTCCTCATCAGGATCCGGCTAACCCGTCCCGTCCAGGACGCTTCCAACATCGGCTTCTATACGTTCGAAGATAACCAGTGGAGCCGTATAGGCGGGGCGTCCCTATCCGAGGACAGACGTGAGGCGCTAGCAGAGTTCGACGAAGTCCCGTCAAACCTCGCCGTGTTGCAGCTTTCCGGCGCGGCTTTGCAAGTTACTGCCTGGCTGCCCCAGGGCGCAACAGTTAAACAAGAGGCGCAAAGCGTAATAAACGTATTAAACCCTCTTGGCCTCACTCCAAGAAGCGATGGCAGCGTCTCCGGCAACCTCGGCCAGTTACCCGCTGGATCTTTCCAAGTCCAGCCGGCCCTCCGAGCCATCGATGGTGAGGCGGCAAGCGCCGTAACTGCAATACTATCGAATTCAGGGGCGACCCAGCAGCATATCGAGGCGATAGCGAATATCGCCCGACAAGGCGACTATAGCGGCATCGATATCGATTACCGCTCTCTCGAAGTAGTGGAGAGACAACAGTTCACCGACTTCATAACGCGACTAGCGCAGCGACTCCACGACGATGGCCGCTCCCTAAGCGTGACGCTGCCGCTGCCACAACGGCAAGGCGATATGTGGCGGACCGGCGCCTACGACTGGCCAGCGATAGGCCAAGCCGCGGATGTCGTCAAAATCGTGTCCGAACAAGACCAGTCGATCTACAGATCGGTCATGACGGATGTTCTGACCTTCGCTACGGGCGAAGTCCCTGCGAGCAAACTGTTCCTGATACTGAGCCCCTTCAGCCACGAACGCACCCCCAACGGGATACGTTCGCTTTCGTTCGTCGAAGCTCTCGGCACGGCAACCGTAATGAGCGTAAGAAGCCCGATGGGCCCGATAAGCACCGGCACGCGCGTTACCGTAACCGGCGATAACATCTATCGCCCAGACGGTGCAACTGGCATCCGTTGGGACGAGGACGCCTCTATAGTAAGCTTCTCTTTCCGCTCAAATAACGAGGAGCACACCATCTGGGTCGAGAACTCGTTCAGCATCGCGTTTAAACTCGATCTAGTCCGCTCCTTCGGGCTGGGCGGGGTAGCGATCGAAGATGCTTCCGACAGTGCAGGAGGCGCCGATATATGGTCGACCGTGGCTAATTCGGTAGCGGGCAGTCTAACTCTCGCCAGGCCACACCCGGACAACCTGAGGGCAACGTGGGAAGCCGAACAGGGCGCTATAGAGGCAGGGACCAGCGGGCAAGCAGCAACATGGACTGCCCCGGACCGTGCCGGAACATATCAGGTCGCCCTTATCGTCGGCGACGGCGTTGCCAGGGTCGGGCGAAGGCTCGATCTTCAGGTGGGCGGTGGCGCGAGCACGCCCGCTCCCACAACGGCCGCTACGCCCGTATCGACCGTAGCACCGACTACAATCGCGACGGCTACTCCCGTGCCCACCGCCGAGCTAACGATCGAACCTACAGCGACGCCTGAACCGACGCCAGAGCCTACCCCTTCACCAACGCCAACCCCTACACCGTAACGAATCTTCGACATGCGGGTTATTGCTGGCACTGCGAAGGGCCTCCCCCTCAAGGCCCCAAAGGGCAGCGGTCTGCGGCCAACGTCGGACAAGGTCCGCGGCGCTCTCTTCTCTATCCTAACGTCAGCCGGTGTCGATCTCGATAGGATACTAGATCTATACGCTGGAACCGGCGCCTTGGGCATTGAAGCTTTAAGCCGCGGCGCCGAACATTGCGATTTTGTCGAGCCGAATACGGCTGCTTGCGCTGCGATTCGCGACAACCTTAGTCGCACTGGTTTCGCTGATAAGGCAAGCGTTCATTGCAATTCCATGCAAGTCGCCCAGAGGCGGCTGTTAGGGCCGTACACGCTCATTATGGCTGACCCACCTTACGATGATATGATGGCTGTTGATACGGTGTTAGGACTGGCATCATCGCTCTTGCGTGACGGCGGTTCGATGCTCGTGCTGGAGCACTCATCGCGGCATGAGCCACCCGAACTTGTGGAACGGCTCATGCAAACACTCAGCCGTCGCTACGGCGATACAGCGGTCTCTATATACAAACCGGCAGGAGGCGAAGATTGACCACGGCGATCTATCCGGGTCGTTTTGATCCCGTAACCAACGGTCACTTGGACATCGTCCAACGTGCGACAGCGCTATTCGACAAAATCATCGTGGCTGTTTATGAACTCCCCGCGGAGGTCGGCCTATTTTCCACGGAAGAGCGCGTCGCCTTATTCCAACAAGCAGTCGCTGATTTGGATAATGTCGAGGTAGCATCGTTTAGCGGTCTCGTGGTAGAATTCGCTCGCCGCCAGCAGGCTAAAGTAATGGTTCGAGGCATTCGCGCCGTAACAGACTTCGAAAATGAGTTCAGTATGGCGATGATGAACCATAAAATGGCTCCAGAGGTAGAGTCTGTGTACCTGATGACTCGTTCGGAGCACCTTTTTATCAGCGGTAGCCGTATTCGCGAAGTGGCGATGCTGGGCTATGACGTTCATGGAATGGTGCCAGAGCATGTAACCGAAGCGTTGCGTAAGAAGTTCGAGCGCGGACGGTCCTAGGAGTATCCGGCAATCGACATACTGCACCTCATTGATAGGCTTGAAGAGTTAGTAGCGGAAGGCCGTAAGCTACCGCTTCGCGGTGGACTCATGGTAGACCGCCAGCGCCTGCTTGATCTGATCGATCAACTACGAATATCCGTCCCCGCCGATATTCACGAAGCGCAGAAAATCATGCATTCACAGGACCAGATACTGGCACAGGCCCGCAAAGACTCGGAGGAGATACTCAGCCGTACAGACAGCGAACGAAACCGACAGCTCCAGGAGCACGAGCTGACCCGACAAGCGGAGGACAACGCTCAGAGGATCATCGACGAAGCGAACGAACGGGCCAGAGAGCTAGTGAAAGATGCGGAGACTCAGGCGCGTGCCCGGCTCGACGAATCGATGACGACTGCACAGCAGCAGATGAGCGAGGCCGACCTCTACGCTTTGCAATCGCTCCGCCGGCTGGAAGGCCAGATCGAGAACTTTCTCACTACCATCCGCCGCGGCATCGACACCTTCGAAGGCAAGCGGCGATAGCCTTACGTCAATTTAAGAAGTTTATAGCTCTTTGAGCTAGACACCCCTCATCGCATCCACATGTCGAAGTTCTGCGTTGCTCTAAGCGACACTGGCCTAAAAACGGCGATAACTCTAGTACTTCTCCCAGAGACTTACGAAACACGTTATCGTAATCAGACTCAGAAGGCCTCGGCTCAACGTTGTGACAAGGACTAATCCAACCGTCCCATCGCACCACAAGCTCTTTAGCGATCGCCACGCATTTGTTCGGCTCACGATAGCGAGCAAGTGTCGCCTCTCCAAGTCGAACGCGAACATGAGCTTTATCACCGATCATATCGATATGCTCTCTGAGTAGCTCGAAAGGCACAAAAAAGGCTGTCTCCCTTGGTAGCTGCTCTGCCTTGCGGCACACTCGTCAATATGCGTAGTTCATGAATTCCCAATTCATCGCAAAGAGTTGCTGCTTGGAGTAGATCAGTCAAGTTGCCGGGGTATGCGAAGAAGGTACACGTAACATTGATTCCAGCCTTGACCATATTTTTAACTGCGAGACATGTCGCTTCAAAACTCCCTTGTATCCGAGTTAATGCATCGTGACGAGCAGCCAGCCCAGAATGAAGAGATACACGGCACAGATCGACCCAATTCTTCATCTCAAGCGCTCTTGAGGAGTCAATCGGAACCAGCCGATATGACGAGTCGAAAAGGACACCCATTGAGAACAATATGGTATTTAACCCGCAGACCTTTGAGCACTCTAGAATTGAGTGTAGTGATTCATGAAGCAACGGTTCGCCACCTGTAACGATTAGGCTTTGCCCACCTTGGTCTTTAAATTCCTTAATGAGTTTGCAGGCAACGGTATGATCCATTTTCTGAGTTCTGCGTAACCCGGCTGATACAGAGCAGTGCCCGCACGCTAATGGACACTGCTGCGTAATCTCCAACCGTAAAGTATCAATTGTGTACATCTGCGGTACTCGATAATAATTGGCGTATGGCAGTGATTGCTTCAAGCCTTGCATCTGTCGAAACTACGACCAATTCGCCAACTTGAAGATCGCACTCGCGTGCTACCAACCGCTGCAGTCTTGCGAGTCCCACGAAATTGCTATATGCCTTACTGTGGTAATGTTGACTGCGGTACGTTGCTGTCATTATGAGTTCACCATCGCGCTGGTGAAATTGAATCGATGAGAGACATGGAAACCCTCTGTTCGCCGCAGCTGAAGTTGATGGCCTACCGAAAAGAATTGGCCGTGGATCGACTCCACTTCGGCGCAACGAACGAATGATTCTTACAATTTGATTGACCTTGCCACTCCCGTCATAGTCAACCATTCGCACAAAATAATTGCGGCTATCCATTTTCCTTATAAGGCGCTGCGCAGCCTTTTCCCAATTGCTTGCCTCGATCACGGAAATCGGCATTATAGTACGGGCTACGGCACGCATACTGTGTGAGGCGTCTAGCGATAAAGCCCGATCTATAAGGACACCGCGCTCATCCTCAAAAGACGAAGGTCTTTCTATGCTTACTACCAAATTAGGGTAATAATCTAGTTGACTCAGTAGAAAAGTCGCTCTATGATTGCTTTAATCTTATTAGCCTGTGGGAGATTATGCAGTCATTTAGCGGTTTTGATTTGTTCGGTTTGGGGCAATTCATCACCGCGCTAACGGAAGGGGAAGGGCAGCGCATAATCCCAGAAGACACGCGCCATCAGATGGAGCAGGCTGCGCGGCAGGCCCGGCGGACATGCATTCTTTGTGGTTTTCCCGCAACGGCTGCTGGACTCGCAAGACTAATTGCCGACCTGCAAGCTCCAATAACTGAGGAGCAGGTCACGATAGGAGGGAGGTATTGCTTCCAGGCTCTAACGGATGAAGCAGGCGCTAGATTATTTCTTTACATGGGCGAGAGTCGTAGGTATTACTATGAGTCCCCATCAGAAGGATGGAACGATGTGTTAGAGAAGTTTCCGTCAGCGCGGCTCGACATAGAGGAAGCCAGCAAATGTTACGCATTAGCCCGGTATACAGCTTCTGTGTTCCATTCGATGCGGATACTAGAGCCAGCGTTGAATGCGCTTGCTGGCGAGTTTGCTGTGTCTACGGATAGGGCAAACTGGCATAACATCCTAGATCAGGTCGTTGCCGCTATTGAACAAAAGAGTAAGGCGCAAGGGGCTGGGTGGACAGACCAACAGTTCTATTCGGAGGCGGCTGTAGACCTACGTTTCTTCAAGGACGCGTGGCGCAATCACGTAATGCACGTACGAAAGACCTTTGATGAAGAAAGAGCGTTAGGTATTTACCAGCGGGTCCGCGACTTAATGAGGCACTTATCTACCAAACTAAGCGAGCCACCCCTATGACTTGTCCCGCACCTCATCCTTCGGCTCTCGTATTGCTTCCTTCGGCACGCGGACTATCTTGCGCGTCAACCGCTCAAATCGTTCCCATGCCGTCTCCGGCGTGCCCTTCGGTTTCTTGGGGTCATTTGCCATGTTTCCCCCTTCCCTGTCTACGTTGGCGTCGTAGCGTCTCCTATAAGCTCTGCGTAGGTCAATCGCTTGCCTGTAATCCTCTTAGCGAGCCGCAGGAAGCGCTCGCCGTCGGTTGCCCTTCGACTGTTGAATCGAAAGGCTTCTTCATCAAGATAACGGAAAAGGTGGAACGGCTCTACGCTTACATAGGTGCCTTTGATAGCACGTTTCAAGAGGCTCCAGAAATTCTCAATGCCGTTGACGTGAATCCTGCCTTCGACGTACTTCTCCGCGTGGTCAATAACACCATGAATATAATCCATCTTCAAGTCATCATAAGAGCGAAACGCGTCTGTAAAGACCTCAGCGCCTTCCTTAGCCTGACTGCGGACTTGCCCGCTCAGGGCATGGCGGCGACGATTCGCTACGATGGTAGTCCTGACGGTGCTGTGTCCGTCTGGCCCGTGACGCTCCAAAAGGCCCATGACTGCAACTTTGCCAGTGGCCCAGGTACCAGTAATCTTCTCCGCTCGCTTGTCCTTGTGCATGAAGCGGGCCTTGCCACCGATAAAGGTTTCATCGACTTCGATGATGCCGTCCATCTTAGTGTAGTCATCGGACTGCATAGCGAGCCGTATGCGATGGAGCATAAACCAAGCGGTTGTTTGAGTCACGCCGAGAGCACGGGCCAATTCATAGGAGCTAATACCGTTCTTGTCGTTGGCAATAAGCCACAAGGAAGGAAGCCACCTGTCCAGACCGATAGGGCTGTCCTCAAAGATAGTCCCTACCTTGACCGAGAACTGCCGTTTGGCGTGCTTGTCCTTGCACTCCCACAGTTGGCGAGTAGAGATGTAACGCGCATCGGTTCGGCCACAATTAGGGCACGCGATAACGCCATCGGGCCATCGCATCGCGAGCATAAACTTTTGACAAGTCTCAGGGTCAGAAAAGAACTTAATCGCTTCGAGAAGGGTTGCGGGCTGGCTGTTATTCATGGCTTTTACTCCTTACAGCCACATTATAACCCAGATAGCTTACTGAGTCAACTAGGTTATTACCCAAATTAGATACTCGATGATCCTTGGTTTCGAGAAGACAGCTTATAGCTGTTTGCCACGCAGGCCATATATCTGTTTCCGGAATATACAAAGACTGTTCATGGTACAACCTCTTTATCTGGTATAGCTTTGAAGGCGAGGCTATCTTGAAGGGCTGATTCATCCATTCTTAGTCGTTTGGCCATCGACTGTGAAAGCACTCTGTAATAATTCAGTGGTGTCGTCTCCCCTTTGGGTGGCGTCATTTTTTTTAGGACTCTAACTGTTGAGTCATTAACTATACCCAGAGCACGCAGCCGGGCGAGTGCTGCTGCGTGGCTAATTCCATAAGAAGTTTCCATTTCAGCCAGGCTATCCAATATGAAACCTGATGCTAGATATGCTTGAATAGTTTGTCGGGGCAATAGAAGGGCTGAAGCGAAGACATCTGCTCGATATTCCATGTGCGAACGTGGGCCAGGGCGTTCCCAGCCCGCATCACAAACCGTTGTCCGTAATTCACGATCCATCAGGTAATGAGCTAATTCATGGGCAAGTGTAAAGCGCTGACGGGAACGCGGCTGGTTATAGTTGACGATTATTGAGGCAAACCTCTTCTCGTCTACGACCATACACCCTGCAACCCTGGACTTACTCGGAAAACGGGCCCCGAAGACGGCTAGGCCTAGGCGGGTTAAAAGGCCTGAAAAACCGCTTATTGGTTCATTTGGTGGGATACCCAAATGTTTACGAATCCTGCGCGCTAGCAACTCACCGGCTTCTGTATCTGCACGAAGTGCTAAATTACGGGTTACATTCGGCGTCTCGCAGGAATCGGAGACTTGCGAAAGAGAATCATGCAAGGTAAGAAACCAAGATAAGACAGCTTGATCCTCGGGGCTAACAGGTCCAGACCGAAACCGGAAAAGATTGCTACGACTGGCCTTTACCGATACAGTTGGTCGGGGCTTAAGTAACTCTACGACAGGACAATTTAATAGTTTGGAAATTACTGAAAGCTCGGAGGCAGTAACGCTACGCGATCCTTGCTCAATTCGACTTATCGCAGATCTATCGACACCAAGCAACTCGGCGAGTTGTGCCTGGCTCAGGCTTTGACGATAGCGTGCTTCTTGGATATTGTATCCAATATCCTTATCCGAAACTCTCATTTCGGATATTATAGGCCGGTTATGATCATGGATGCAATATTTATTTAAGAGTTTATGTGCGCATTCCACACAGGAAATTACCTCAGCACCACGTTGACCAATCGCCCCGGCACGTAGACAATCCGCTCGATGGAAGCACCACCGACGTGCGGCTGCACCTTCTCGCTGGTGAGAGCGAGCTGCTTCGCTTGCTCCTCACCGATGTCGACCGGCACGGTCAGGCGGTCGCGCAGACGGCCGTTCACCTGTACCACTAGTGTTACCTCTTCCTCGCGTGCGAGTTCGGCATCATATTCCGGCCAGGCCTGGGTATGTATCGAATACGGATGTCCGGTGTGTGCCCAAAGCTCTTCCGCGATGTGAGGCGTCAGCGGCGCGGTGAGCAGCAAGAGCGCATCGGTCGCTTCGTGCCATGCCTCAGTGTCTACAGGGCCGGCGTCGGTCGCCCTGTAGAGATGGTTCGTAAATTCCATAAGGGCAGCGAGCGCTGTATTAAAGCGGAACCGTTCGATGTCGTTCGTGACGCGCTTGATCGTCTTGTGCGTGAAGCGCCGTAAATCTCTGGTCGCAGATTCGTCCGCGCTCGTTATGGACTCGATATGATCCTGTGTTATGTTCCAGACGCGATTCAGCCAGCGCCATATACCGCTAATGCCGTCTAGATTAAACGGCCCGCCATCTTCCCAAGGACCGAGGAACATTAGATACGCCCGGAAGGTATCGGCGCCGTACGCGGCCACCTGTTCGTCAGGCGCGACAACGTTGCCGCGGGACTTGCTCATCCGCTGCCCGTCCGGGCCGAGGATCTGGCCCTGGTTGAATAGCCGTATGAACGGCTCATCGCCGGAAACGAGCCCTAAATCGCGCACGACCTTCCAGAAGAAGCGGGCGTAAAGGAGGTGCATAACCGCATGCTCTGCACCGCCGGTGTACTGGTCGACGGGCAGCCACTTCGCCGCTGCGACTGATTCGACCGGCCCATTATTGTAATGCGGGCTGGCGTAGCGGATAAAGTACCAGTTCGAGTCCAAGAAGGTGTCGATCGTATCGGTCTCGCGCTTGGCGGGCTTGCCGCACTGTGGACATATCGTATTGACGAAGCCTCCGTGGCGGGCCAGCGGCGATTCGCCGGTCGGCTTGAATTCTGCATCTTCGGGCAGCAGGACCGGCAGCTGGTCCTCCGGCACGGCGACGACGCCACAGTCCGGGCAATAGACTATCGGTATCGGACAGCCCCAGTAACGCTGGCGGGAGATGAGCCAGTCCCGTAAACGGTAGATCGTCGTTCGCCGACCCCAGCCTTGCCGCTCGATGTACTCGGAAACAGCCTGCTTCCCTTCCTCGCTCGGCGTACCGTCGAACTGGCCGGAGTTGATCATGATCCCGAGATCGACGAACGCCTCGGTGAACTCTTCGCGCTGCCAGTCGGGCGGAGAGATGACCACTTTAATGGGAAGGCCATACTTTTTGGCGAACTCGAAGTCCCGCTGGTCGTGGGCAGGCACGGCCATGACGCAGCCCGTGCCGTAAGAAAGCAGTACGTAGTCGGCGATGAAGACCGGCACGTCTTCACCGGACAGCAGGTTCTTGCAGTATGCGCCCGTGAAAACGCCGGTCTTCTCGCGCTCGGTCGAAAGCCGCTCGATCTCAGTAGCGCGCCGACTCTGTTCTACGTAAGCCTCAACCTCGGACCGGCGGTCAGGTGTAGTCAGCAACGGTACGAGCGGGTGTTCCGGCGCCAGCACCATAAACGTCACGCCGTAGACGGTGTCCGGGCGCGTCGTGAAGACGCGTATCTCCTTCTCGGAGACGCCAGGTGCATCAATGCCAAACGCTATCTCAGTCCCATAACTCTTGCCGATCCAGTTGCGTTGCATCGCCATCACGGCGTCCGGCCATTGAAGACCGCTGAAATCGAGTAGTTCGTCGGCGTAACCAGTGATCTTGCCTAGCCACTGCTCGATGTCACGCTTGGTCACCACTGTACTGCAGCGCTCGCAAGTGCCGTCCGGCAATACCTGCTCGTTGGCCAGCACGGTCTGGTCTACAGGACACCAGTTTGCTGGAGCTTTCGCGCGGTAAACGAGGCCTTTCTCGAACATCTTTGTAAAAAACCATTGCGTCCATTTGTAATAATCGGGGAGGCAGGTTATTACCTCGCGACTCCAATCGAAGCCGGCGCCCATGGTCTTGAGCTGTCCGCGCATCCGCTCGATGTTTTCCATTGTCCAGGTGTAAGGATGGATGCCCCTCTTGATGGCCGCGTTCTCGGCCGGTAAACCGAACGCATCGAACCCCATGGGCAGCATGACGTTGTGGCCTTTCATCCTCTTGTAGCGGGCATACGTATCGGATGGGGCCATCGCGTACCAGTGGCCTACGTGCAGGTCGCCGGAGGTGTACGGGAACATCGTGAGGGCGTAGAACTCGGCCCGCGGGTCGTCGTCGCGAGCCCTGTAAATCTCATCTTGCTCCCACTGCTGCTGCCACTTTTTTTCGATGGCAGTGGGGTTGTATCTCTCTACCAACCTATTTACCTCTCGCTTCTTTTGCCTACGGCCTCGTTCGCCTTTAGCGAAGTCGATTCTGCATATATCGTACCACTGGCGCCAATCTTTCGTATGCAAAATTATACCGATTATTATCCTCTGCGCCACTGTTACCGAATTGAGTTACGTCGTTATGCAATTCGAAAAGTTCGTCGAGAAGAGCTACGAATGCTCCGTCCAAATCGAAGTCATCGATATCGCGAGATTGGGCATTAGCATCGTTCAAGGCGTCTCGCTTGACAGCCTCTGGCAGGATGGTGACAACCGCCCTTCGCATGGCGAAGCGGTCGATCTCTGAGCCGGTTGCGCCGACGCGGAAGCGTTCCTCTAGAATTACGAGCGAGAAGCGGTCGAAGGAGCGCCACAGTTCGAGGAACGCCCGCGGCCAGTCTCCCTGAGCAGCAGAGCTTTGAGCCGCCTGAAGCATCGTCTGCGCATCGGCCCGCATAAGACTATCTCTTGGGTTCAACACTGATTGTGAGGCCATAAGGCTCCGACATTTTAATGCGCGTCTTCTTAAGCTTATACCATTGCTATTTAAGAGACCATTTTAAAGTTTGACAGTCGGTACAAAGGCCACTTAAAATTAGGAACGAAGCGGCCCCGTGGTGTAGTGGCCTAACATATCTCCCTGTCACGGAGAAGATCGTGGGTTCGAATCCCATCGGGGTCGCCACTCTTTTTGTATTTAGATATTCCAAAGAAGCTACTCTAAGTTTGACGGACCAAGCGATGGCCAGGTCGGGCCAAAGTCTGAGCTTGATGGTTCGTCGGTCCTTCCGATTAAACCACCACGGCAGGCCGAGCCTATAAGCGATATCGCCGTGATCGGCGCCGGCTACGTGGGACTGGCGACAGCCGTGATGATGAGCGCCTGGGGGCACAGAGTACAGTGCTTCGATAGGGATCAGGCGAAAGTGAACCTACTCGACGCCGGCTTCTGCCCGATCGTTGAGCCTCGACTGCCTGATTTTGCTACGCGATCAGCTCGATACGGGGCGCTTGACTTTTAGCTCTAGAATCGACGTGAGCAACGCCCAGGTGGTCTTCGTATGCGTCGGTACACCCCCAAACGATGAGGGTGGTGCACACCTCGCTGACCTATTCGAAGCGGTTGAAGCGATCGGCAAGACGATGCAGCCCGGCCTGACTGTCGTTGTAAAAAGCACGGTCCCCGCTGGGACGTGCGATCGCGTGGAGGGGCTGCTGGCGCAGTACGCTACGCCGGACTCATTCTCCGTCCTCTCGAATCCAGAGTCCCTGCGTCAGGGCAGCATCATCGACGACACCGAGCAGCCCGACCGCATCGTGATCGGTGCGCGGGACCGAGAGGATGCGGAAGTGTTGGCGCGCATATACGAGCCTGCTCGATCGGATCGGCGCGAGCTGCGGCGATCCTTCAACCATCCCTATTCGTATCTAGGTCTGTAGTCACTCGCGGTTTTGTTTGTCCGCTTTAACTTCCTCAATAAACATGCCCGGTTCTCTTGCTTTCTAACGGCCAGCCGTTAGTATCAATAATAAGAGTGATCTCAATCAAAGCTTAGCAGGAGTAGAGGGATGTGTCGCAGTATTAAGAGACTACGCAATAGCAGTGGACGGGCGAATGAGGAAGAGATCGAAGCCGCAGCCCTCCAATTCGTGCGGAAGGTGAGCGGCTACTCAAAGCCATCGAAAGCCAACGAGGAAGCCTTCAATCTCGCCGTGAACAAGATCGCGGCGGAATCGCGGCAGCTCCTGGACTCGCTGGAGACGCGTACGGCGCCTCACGAGTGATTATTGATAACCAAAAAAGCTAAGCGCGATGACTAGGAACGTGCGCGTTCGGAAAGCACCATGTCATTTCCTGGTATGGTCGCCTTCCCTCATGATCGTATCTGCATGCTGCCCGCAAAATGACACGATAGTGCCGTCATCCATCTCGATTACGATATCTTGTGAGTAAGGCCGACTACATACCACACGCCGAGCGGAAACGATCCGCTTGCTAATGATGCTCTCGACCAGACGCGAGGTCTCGGTGTCAGCTTTCCATCGTTCCGCTGTAGTAGGCGTGTGGGAACCGGATTCGCCCACGTTACGGTTGCAAACGGTACAAAACACCCGGTTGCTTGGCCCTTTCCACTCTTTGCGTACTGGCTGCTCTTTGCCACAATGGGCACAAAACCAGATTTCTCCAGCCATTGCTTACTCCTTCTGAGTTCCGTCTGTCGAACGTGGCTCCCGACCCGTGCCATGCGGGGTATCACTTCGGGCGCTTGATGAACATGATCTGCTTCTTGTACTTTTCTGGTAAATGTTCACTGCAATAGTAATGTCTGCTGGTCGCCAGGCGTATCGAATATTTCGGCGACGTGGTACATGCGGGGCTGCGAGTTTCTCCGCCCTCGCAACGATTCTTACCCGGCAAGGCACTATCGTCGATCGCACATGTGCCTAGGCTCGGATAATCGGCGTCTACAAGAACCTCATACACAGCCATGGGTTACGTGTTACAACGGAATCGCCCAGCGCCAGAGGCAGCGGAGGGAGAGTTTAACCGTTTGGTAACTGGCACACCACCCACCTTAAGCTTTGCTGTTGATTAGTGAAACAGCTTCTGCGGCACCAACTTGTCCATCGCCAGGTGAAGTGTCATCTTTGTACCAGCCAGCAATGGCCGTATGCAAAAAGTGGCCCACTTCAGCGTTGTCCTTTTTAACGATTAGCGCCTGATAGGACGGTAACCCGTAAGAGTCGCTCTTTGCGACTCCCCAGTAAGCGTCGTCTGCGTCGATTCTGATTTGGAAACCATCACTAAGGTATATATTGATCATCCTCTACTCCTCCCGAGCTTCTAAACGGCTTTGCATCTCCAATGCTATAGCATTTCGTGAGACGAAATCTCCTTCACTCCGGGCCGGCCGGCGGCGATACTTCGAGCCACAGCCATTTGCTGTTCGCTTGCCTCCAGCCCTCTGAGGCGGACCGCGCCGTTGAACGATCGTACATGTATTCGCGCCCCATGCATGCCCGGATCTTTGCCGATAGCGACGGCCACATCGCTTTCGATCTCCGTATCGCTTAGCATCTCATTGCGAACATCCATGACGCCTTTAACGCGTCGAGTAACAGCTTCGGCCATCCACTTATGCGACGAAGAAGCCATACTGCCTTGTAAGCGAACAACGCCATCCGTAACTTCAACCCTCATCTTGTCAACTTGGCCGAGAGCACGTAACTGTTCGACCCCTCTCAGCGCCCCGCGAACGTCCGACTTAATCTCTTCGTCAGTCCTGTATGCTGGCAACTTTTTGAGTTCTTTCATGTTGATGTTTAATAGGACCACGCGGTCCGCTACACGGTTAATGAGACTTATGGGAAGCCTGATGTACTTAGAAAAAGGCAGGCCCCTGCGGATGATGATCCCGCTAATATCCGGGCTACCCTGAGCCCGCACAAAACCGCTTACAACGCCCGCGTAAGCATCGCGGCATTCTACACGCGTACCGACATTTATGTCGGTCTTCAATGCCGTATCCATAATAGTCATAGGTTCTACCTCCAAGATAAGCACCCTAGCGTTGGGCCAGGCGATCTAAAATACATAATTGCAAGATGATCCGGGCTAATCGCCCGGCCCCTGCTGGTATAACGTCTTCTTTAATTCAGGAATCTGAAGATTGCTTGTCGGCCTCGTCAACTCCGGTTTGCCTCAGCAAAATCGCAATCAGAACTTCAAGAGTCCCTCGAACATTCAACGAAAACGTATCTTTGGCACAAGTGATTTTGTCCGAGTACCTGCGTGGTGAATGCCATGCTCGACGGAACGATGAAGTCCTGGTGTTACACACGTGTAATACACGCTTACCGCCATGAGCCCTCCTTTCCGAGCAGCAAAGGCGGCATCTCGATCCCGAGGGGAATTGGGGTGAGGCCTCTGCAAGGGTGCGTTTCCAGCATACCATTTCCTTGGTCTTAATTCTACAGACGGATGAGGCCGCCCTAATCGCACCGGCTTCCATCTTAGGCGTCGATTTACAGACCCATGCGATGCTGTCACTTGTAAAGCAAGGGTGGGGAGACGAATCGTCTCCCCACCCTTGCTTTACAGCGTTTTCCTTAGGCTAGGTGACTACGACTGCGTACGCCGTTTACTAGCCACCGTCCAAGCTTCGTAGGTGTTGCTGTTGTGGAACTCTTTAATCGCTCCACAGTATCGACAGGTGCCCTCGCTCACATAGCCCTTAGGGGGCTGAATGTCCCAGTAATGCCGGCATGCGGCTTCATCAGAACAGGCGGGGCTACTGTCGTTTTCTACCATCTACGACTTCCGCCGCCGGAGCGACCTCCACCATAACCATCGCCCCCGCCGCCATAGCTGCGCTGACCGGAAGAAGCACGGTTCTCCTGCGGACGGGCTTCTTGCACCGTAATAGTCCGACTTCCGAATGACTTGCCGTTCAGTTCTTGAATGGCTTTATCAGCCTGGTCCTGGCTCGCCATTTCGACGAAGCCGAAGCCCTTCGATCTGCCGCTATACTTATCGTTTATTACGCTCGCCGATACTACCTCACCAGCCGACGCGAACCAATCGCGAAGGTCGCCGTCTGAGGTTTCGTAGGACAAATTGCCTACATAGAGTTTGGTTGCCAATGGTGCCTCCAAATATATCGCCCATTATGTGGGGATAGCTACCCTTCCCGTTTTATGCTGCCTACGAAGGGGGAAAGGGGTCGCCTAAGGAGACAGTGCGTACGCTACGCTTATAGTATAGCACATGTACGCTACAAAAGCGTCGCTTAGACAGCCAAACCGTAAGAAAACTTCGTAAGTATACTGATACAACGATGGAGAAAATCGCTGATGTCCACTTGCGGCCACAACTAGGGGGCTTATCCCATCTCGGCGCGGCTATTGCGGTGACCGCCGGGACGCCCATATTGTTCATTGCAGCGGAATCTCCCCAAGAGTATGTCAGTGCAACGGTATTTGGAGCGAGCCTAGTACTTGTTTACTGGACGAGCGCGGCCTATCATCTCGTGGCCGGCACGCCGTTCCTCCGAAGAACCCTTGATCGGCTGGACGACTCGATGGTGCTAGTGTTAATAGGCGGCACTTATACTCCCTTCTGTCTCCTCGTGCTCAATATGGCCTGGGGTATAAGCTTGCTGGCGCTCATCTGGACTGCCGTAGGTATCGGCGTCGTGATCAATCTTATCTATCCCGTGCGCCCGAACTGGTTCCGTCTGGCGTTTTACGTCCTGTTGGGCTGGCTGGCTTTGGTGCCGGCAAACGAACTCGCGAATGCACTCTCAGCAGTCCCTTTGGTAATGTTAGTCTGGGGCGGAGTGGCGTATACGCTCGGCGGTGTTATATATGCCGTCGGAAAGCCCAACCCGTGGCCACAGACGTTCGGCTATTTGGAGATCTTCCACATCTTTGTGATAGCCGGAAGCGCTTTGCATCACTCATTAGCAGCCCTCTATGTGCTTTAGCCCTTCGATACGACACTACGTTAAGCGAGAGTTTTATGCGCTGACATAGGGCAGTATGTTAGACGCAAATTACGGTGACCGTAAATTTATGCCTCTTGCTGTGTCAAAGCGACCAACTGCTCGAACTGTTCGTGATTGGGGCCGACAAACGGCTCGGCGGCGGGGACAGAAGCAAGCACCTTCAAAAACTGCTCCGTGACACCTCTCGCTGGAGGCAAATGCGAAGAAAGGATGATCTTGGGATCGATCTGCCTTACACGCTCCAGCCCTACCGCAAACTTGGCCTCATCGGTTAAGGGGCCCAAGGCGAATCGGAAGTCGCCCAGCCGAGCATGCCACCAGCCAGCGCAGCTTCGGGGATTTCCGTCGCATCTTCCGCTGGCTCGCGCAATAAAGCGCCGAAGGCATCTGCAGAAAACAACGCGCCGGATTTCTCATCGTAAAGGGCCGCAGTTAGCAGGTTATCGAAGAGGGGTGGCCTGAGCGCCGAAAGTTTGCGGTCTCCTACATCGACCGTATCCCCAGGATTAATGGCGTACACCCTATCCATCGGCAAAGGCCACCACGTCGCCATTCTTAAGGCGCAGAAGGCATTCGTAATGAGTCGGGCCTGCGGAGCGATCTCCATAACCGCCTGGATGTTCCCCGTGTGGTCAGCATCGTCATGAATCCCTCATGGGGGATCTCCAAATAGCCAGGGATGACCGTGATTTCATCAGTTGCCTTGAAAGGCTTTTCCATTTATATTGCTCTTTTCCAGTCTCTTAGTCTTTAAGGATTATCACTAAGAATATAGCTCTATTGCTCAACCATACAGGGCCTGGTGACAAATTTACCCCCTATAGAACGAACGGGATCCATCGTTTTACTCTCCGGCGATACTCATCATAATCGCGTCCGAATTGCTTGCGCAGCCGCTCTTCGTCCTCTAGCACCCGCTGATGCAGCATCGCCGCATTTACTAAAAGCAGCAGCCACGGCAGCTTAGAACGCAAAGTCAACGCCAATCCGGCGGTAAATATGAGATCGCCGAGATACATCGGATTACGCGTGAAAGCGTACGGCCCCTCTTGGACTAACTTATCCGGTAGGTTTTCGAAGCTACCGCCTCCGCCACCCTGACGCGTCCGGTACCTACCTATAAGTCGGTGCTGGTAGTAACCCAAGGCGAGCAGCGGCGCAAAGCGCACGTCAATAGTGAGAACCCCGTTCCGCCGAAGCGTTTCGTAGGCAAAGGCCAGGCCAGGGAATATCTTGAATGTCCTGGTATGGGTATTTTGAAAGTCGTCCCAACTATGCCTCACGATCGAGTGTAGTTTTACGTTCTCAGGCCATTTCATCCGCTTTCTCCATTTACTAACGACAGCCTTTTGAAACCCTTCTTATCGGAACGAAACTAAGTTTAATCGCGAGCGTCGAGTTCGGTAGGCAGGCGCTTCGGGGCGATCATACGATAAGCATCGGTCACGAGATCGGCGATTTCGGCCCAGTCGACCGGGACGTCGAGCCACACGCCGAGCCAGTCGCGATGGCCCACGTAAGGCGGGACGAAGAACCGCTCCGGTGCCGACATAACAAGAACGTCCTGTGCTCCTGGAGCGGCAGCGCACCAGAAAGCCAAGCGGTCGTCGTGGTGGTGGTCAGAGTACGTCACGAACGTCTTCTTGCCGCCGATAAACCAGGTTGGCTCGCCGTGACTAAGCCGTTCGGTGGTGTCGGGCAGAGTAAGGCACAGTTGCCTTAGCTTTTCGAGAGGATCGTCCGCCATGCTAGAAGTTTAGCTTAGAATTACGATTCAACAAAACTTTCGTTGCGATTTTTTGTTGTTAATCTGGCCGCCTCAGCAAAGTGGGCCAAGCTAAAGCTTGGCCCACTTATTTCGCGGCCGCGTTAAACTAGGCCTGCGGCTCTTGTTGGAGCGGCGCAGGCCGCTCCACCGAGTCCACACGGATAGTGGGCAGGACTCGTACCAGCCAGCTAGGCGCCCACCAGTTGGCTTTGCCCATTAACTCCATCGCCGCAGGCACCAAGACCAGCCGCACGACAGTAGCATCGATCAGGACAGCGAAAGCGAGCCCGAAGCCTATCAGCTTGAGGGCGCGTTCGTCGCCCAGGATGAAGCTACCGAACACACAGACCATGATCGCCGCGGCGGCCGAGATAACACGGCCGGTCGCCGCAAGGCCATCAGCTACGGCACGGCGGTTATCGCCACTTCGGTCGTACTCTTCGCGAACGCGAGTGAGCAGGAAGACCTCGTAGTCCATGGAGAGGCCGAAAACGATGGGGAACAGCATCATCGGCGCCCAGGCTTCTATCGGTCCTTCTTTACCAAGACCGAAAACGCTACCCAAAAAGCCCCACTGGAAGACCGCTATCATAGCGCCGAACGAGGCGCCGATCGAAAGCATGTTCATTACCACAGCTTTAAGCGGCACTACCACGCTATGGAAAACGGTCAGTAGCAGGAGGAACGAAAGCAGCAGCACAGCGCCGAAGAAGAGCGGTAGACGGTCGCTCATGTAATCGGAGAAGTCTACTACAGCAGGCGGCAGTCCAGTTAGGAAGATCTGCGGCGATGTCCCATTTATAACGGGAGGGATAACATCGTTGCGCAGGCGATGCACCAGGTCCGTTGTCTCTTCGTCCTGTGGCGCATAGTCTGGATATATCTGGAATAGATGGACCGAGCCATCGGCGACAGCGTTAGGCTCCGTTACGGACTCTACGCCCGGCGTAGACTCCATAGCGCTCTTCAGGCGTTCGAGCGTGGCGAGGTCCGACTGTCCGTTCGGCGTGTCGGCGACGACCAGGAACGAGCCGTTGAAGCCCGGCCCGAAGCCCTCGGAGAGCAGGTCATAAGCGCGTCGCGTAGTATCGCCCGTGCCCCGGTTGCCAGCATCCGCGAAACCAAGCCGCATAGAGAAAACCGGGATCGCAAGCACGAGCAGCAGCGCCGTGCTCGCGATGAGTGCAGGCCAAGGGTGGGCTTGAATGACGCGACTCCAGCGGTACCAGAAGGAGCGACCTGTATTGCCCTCCCCTCTAGTGAGATGGGGCAATGCCAGCTTGTCTATGTTGTGTCCCACAAAACCGAGCAACGCTGGAAGCAAGGTTATGGATGCGAACATCGTCATGAAGACGGCCAATATTGCTCCAGTGGCTACGCTACGCATGAAGTCCAGGTTCATCATAAACATGCCGAGGAGCGAGATGACGACCGTCAAGCCCGCAAACACCACAGCGCGTCCCGAAGTGTCGATGGCCAGAGTCACGGCTTCAGGCGGCTCTAGGCCGTCGTGTAGGGCCTGCCGGTAGCGGGTCACGATGAAGAGGGCGTAATCTATGCCGACGCCGATGCCAATCATGGCCGCGATTTGCGTAGTGAACTCAGGCACACTCAACACGCGGGTCACTAAACCGATAAGAGCAACGCCGCAGCCAATCCCGAAGAGAGCTGTTATGATCGGCAGACCCATCGCCAACAGAGAGCCGAAGGCTACTAACAGAATGACGATGGCCGCTACGATACCAATTAATTCACTAGAGAATCCAGGCACGTCCGCGAAGATATCGCCACCAAGTTCCACCTGGAGCCCTGGAACGCTGATCTGTTCGTGCAGTGCCTGGACTTCGTCTGCATCTTCGATGTACTGCTCCTCGTCGCGGTCGGAGAAGTTGACTTCGGCGAAGGCGATATTGCCGCCATCGGATATCTGATGCGAGTTATCTGGCTCATATGGGCTGACAACCTCTACGCCCTCGACATTGCTCGCGATATCCGCAAAAAATGTCTCCATGGTCTGCCGGACCGCCGGGTCGTCAACCCCCTGCTCAGCCTCGAATACAACTTGGCCAGTGAAGCCAGTACGTTCGCTGACTCCCCGGGCCTCCAGAAGGTCGAAGGCATCCTGGCTTTCCGATCCCGGCAGTTCGAATTCAGTCTTGTATTCGCCAGCCAGGCCGGTGGAGATAGCGAATAGCCCGACTATCAGGCCGATCCAACCCAACAAGACCAGACGGCGTTTGCTGTAACAAATTTGTGCGAGTTGCTTCATGCTGTTTACTCCTAAAAATAATTACTTCTTGGACCAGATGTATCAGCCATATGGGCCCACACTACTACTGAATGCGACTCCGCAAAGAGAGAAACGCCAGTGTGATTGTAACCACGCCCAAAGCTGCAACCGTGAGAAACGTTATCCCAATATCAGCAGCGTCCCAACCAGTCAGCGAGAGCGCCCGCATGCCTTCCAATATGTAAGTCATCGGGTTGAACGTAGCAGCAGTCTCCAACCAGCCCGAGAGAGCTTCCTTCGGCGCGAACATCGTGGTGGTGAAGATCAGTGGCATAAAGAGGAACCACATGCTCTGCGTCGCCTGAGCATTACCCGTCTTGAGAGCGATAGCGAAGCCGATCCCGGAATAGGCCAGTCCGAACAGGCTGCTCATAAACACTAACACCACAGCACCTGGCAAGCCAGTCTCAAAGTGAAGCCCTGTTGCGACGGCGACGAGCAGAACGATGACCGCTTGGATCGTGATGCGAATGAAGTCAGCGCCCATGGCGCCGATCAGTATAGAAATGCGATTGGCCGGCGTGAGCAACAGTTTATCGAAGTAGCCGCTTTCGATGTCGGCGACCATGTTCAGGCCAGCCCTGTACCGCAAACAGGATCCCAACCGGTAGCTGAAAAGCCTTCCAATTCGTGATACCGAAAGTATCGGCGAACGCGTCCAACGACCCTACCATGATGAAGTAGAAGAATATCGGGACAAGCATGTTAGGAATCAGGTAGGCCGGCGTCCGCCATGCTAAGCGAGCCTCCCTAGCCGCTAAAAGTAGTGTGGCGCGGACCCCCTGCTGCCAGGAAGACCAAGGCGTAAGCCTAGAAGCTTGGGGAAAAGAAAGTTCCGTCATCATAGCGTTTTACCTCCGTCTTGCGTAGCCTCAGCGCCCTCGAGTCGGGAACCCGTCGCACGCAAGAACACTTCGTCGAGCGTCGGCTGTGAGATCGCGACCGAACCCACCGGAACACCGGCCGAGTCGAGCATACGGATCACGTCGGCGACTACCCCTGTGCCGTCGTTCACGAACAGCGTCAGGCTGGCCTCTTCCGATCTCAACTCTTTAATGCCCTCCAGTTGGCTGAGGATCGATCCTGCATGGTCACGTCGTTCAGGACTTACCGCTACTGTTACTACGTCGCCGCTGATAGAGGCCTTAAGGCCGCTTGGCGTACCTTCAGCTACGATTCTGCCACGGTCGATAATCGCTAGCCTGTTCGCCAGCCGGTCTGCTTCTTCCAGGTAGTGCGTGGTGAGGAAGACTGTTACGCCGAACTGGCTGTTGAGTTTGCTAATCTCCTGCCAGATGGTCTGTCGGCTGGCAGGGTCCAGTCCCTCAGTAGGCTCGTCGAGAAAGAGGATGGCGGGACTGTGGACGAGGGCGCTGGCTAGATCGAGCCGGCGCTTCATGCCGCCTGAATAGGTCTTGACGTGACGATCGGCGGCGTCCACGAGGCCTACCAACTCTAGTAGTTCTGCCGCCCGATTATTCGCCTGCGAAGTGCTTACGCCGAAAAGTTTCGCTTGCATGGCCAATAGCTCTCGGCCAGTGGCCATCGCATCGAGGCCAGCCTCCTGGAGGGCTACGCCGATCGAGCGGCGGATCTCATGCTGATGGCTATAGATATCGTATCCGGCAACCGTCGCGCGGCCGGCCGTCGGCCGAAGGAGTGTCGTCAACATTCTGACGGTCGTCGTCTTGCCAGCGCCGTTCGGACCAAGAAACCCGAATATCTCACCTTCTCGTATCTCGAGATCGATGCCCGCCACGGCGACTACGCCGCTCGAAAATTCTTTACGAAGACCTTCCGCTTCGATAGCTTTCATATTCTGACTCCGTCCAACATCTCTGAAGTAGCTGATGTTCAATGCGCTCACGTTTTGCCATATCATTAGTACCTCAATTCACACTGGAAGTCTAGCTGTTCTATATCCTGAAATGGATTGGATAAGATCACTTCTTCTGCCAGTTCTCCGAGCTACGCAATAAAGGGTTTTCTGCGGGGTCCGCCGGGTGAAGTTCATTCCATCCGGCCGACCATCCGCATTTCAGATCATAGAGGTAGGGCGCGGGACCGCTCTTCCGTTGAAATGCGTATTTTTCGGCGCCGTTCGAGGTACAGCCAGACCTAAAGCATGCGGAGGACATCAGGCCGATGGCGGAGAGTACGCAGATCGCGTCTACAGTACTGCAGCGATCCGATGACGGAAGGCGTACGCGGTCGCCTCGGCGCGGTTGTGTGCGCCGATCTTCTGGTAGATGTTGCTGATGTGCCGCTCGACAGTACGGTTACTGATCGTGAGAGTTCGCGCCATCTGATCGTTGCTGCTGCCACTAGCCAGGAGGGCAAGGATCTCCAACTCACGTTCAGTCAGGCCATCGGGGCGTGGCCGCTCGCTAGCATCCTCGAGAAACTGATCGATGGCGGCGAATATACCTTCCGTATCGCCGACGAAAGGGAAGACAGTGGAGCCTCCGAGGATGACCAAGCGCGCTCGCGGCGTAGCGGCGGCAAACTTCCTTACCAACTCAAGCGTTGGGTATGCCGCCTCCCGCCGGTGGAGGATGAGCGCCGGCATCGTCAATTCTCCCAGCTTAGGCATCAGGTCAAAGTCTTGAAAGCGCGCCATAGCCCCCAAATAGTAGTCCGAGGTCGCGCAATCGCGCATGTATGCCGCGTAACGACGGCCCTGTTGCATGTCCGCCCACGCCAACCCAAGCTGAGAAATGATCTCGGTAAACGTAGGCCAGTCCATCCCTGCCGTTGCACGGGCTGCTTGAACTGGCGGCGAAGACTCTACGAACTCTCGGTTACTCGCAAACGGGGACCAGAACACCAAATGCGATACCGACTCCAGGTGCTGGCAAGCATAAAGAACAGCAGTAGCCGAAGAGTGCAATTGCGCTAAAAGCGCAAATCGCTTCAACCCTTCTTTGCGCGCTACCGCTTCGATATCGTGCACAGCGAGTGCTAGATCGAAGTCTCGATGCCGGTCCGAGAGACCTATACCCCGGTGGTCGAGGCGGATGAGACGATAGTTCGCTGCCAAGCGCTCAAGCCAGGCCCGCTGCTCGGGGTACTGCCATTCGCGCGTGAGGTGGCTTAGGCCGCCACCACCTGTAAGACACACGAGAGGCGCGCCTTCGCCCCTGCTGTAGTACGCGATGTTAACGCCATCGTTTGTTCTGGCGTACTGGATGTACGGCTCCATGGTGTCATTATAGCGCCTGCGTGGAAGTACGAGGCCGTCTCCTTTTAATCATACGTAGCGACGTGCGCCACTATAGCCAGCCCGGCGTTGTAACGAGTCCACCTATGGTTCTGTACTGCTCTTAAACGCTGCTTTAATTAACTCTAAATGTATGGGTAGGCTTAAGCTGTCCGTCCTGAATCGCAAAATCAACCTCGGACAGACCTTTAGGTCTGTCCCTACGAAGCAAAATCGATCTAACGATACTGTAGGGGCGGCTCGCGAGCCGCCCCTACTTAACTTCATTGTTGTGAGTAAGCCTGTAAGATATCTCCGCCCATCGGCATGCATAGGTGAGCGAAACCCATAAGTAGCAGGATATGTACGCCACTTCTAACAGGATTTTTATTGAATGGCTAACGCTCTGGCTCCAAGATTGAACTACGTATTGGAGGAGCAAGTGATTCCAGAACAGCCCGACTTCGATAATCTACCACAGCCACTCGATGGTCTGTCCGAAATGAGCAAGCCGCAGATGGAGCGGTTCAGAGCTTCGATGCGCGTTCTGTGGCGCAACCGTCCAAAGGCATTGCTAAAGAGCGAACTATACGACTACTCGCTGAAGCTTTGGAGGGAGATGGAGCATTGGCAAGTCTTTAACTACGGCCAGGGCGATATGCGGTATTGGTCGCTTGGTGGCCGCGGGGGCGAATTACTAGCCTGGTGGGCAGCATTTCAAACCGCTCTCTTCATGGCTCGGAGCGGCGTTTTGGAAGCCGTTGAGTCCGAGAAAAAGCTGGCCTGGCCAATGCAACTGTTGTACTGGCATGGCTTCCTTCACGGGCTGCAGGCTCAGAGCCGCGGCTGGGGTCAGAACGAGGCAGGAGCTGAGTTACAGACGTCACCCTGGATGGAAGAAATTAAAGAGATCATCGATTCCTTAAGCGACACTCCAACATAGTGACCTTTACTGGAGTCGACAGCGTTATGCTGACGACGGCTCTTCGACAAATTACATCCTGACTTGCCAAAGGGCCAAGGTAGTGCAACCCGCTCATGGTTCGGCATGCTCACCACGAGCGGGGCGATGCTAACCCGCCTTTCGGCGGCTACCCCGCCCACCAGCAGCCGTCTTTTCTCCTGAACCATCTGTCTCTGTAACGGAAGACCTGCCCTTTTGCGCTTCTTCTAGACTCGCGCGAAGAGCAGTCATAAGGTCGACAACCTTGCCTCTGGTGGGGGGCGGTTCCGCGATCTTCGCGCCCGTGACTTTCTCTTCCACCACGCTCAAAAGGGCGTCGCGATATTCGTCCTTGTACTTCGTCGGATCGAAGTTCGTGCTGAGCATATCCACCAGCGATCGGGCCATTTGCAGCTCGCGCTCCGAAATGCCTAGATCGTCGGCCGGCAGGCTGAGTTCAGCCGCCGATTTCACTTCGTCCGGGTAGTACATCGTCTCCATGCCGATGACTTCATCCTGCGGTCGCAGCAGGCATAGCTGCTCCTTCTGCCGCAACGCGATCTTCGCCAGCGCGACCCGGCCTGTCTCTTGCAAAGTCTTACGCAGCAACGCGTAGGGCTTAACGCCGGTCTCTTCCGGTTCGAGGTAGAAGCTGCGCTCGTAGTAGATCGGGTCGACTTCGTCGATGTTCACGAAGTCGGTAATGTCAATGGTATGCGTGCTGCGAACAGGCACTCGCTGGAAGTCTTCGTCTTCGAGCACCACGTACTGGTCTTTAGCAAACTCATACCCTCTGACTACGTCGCCCCACTCGATTACCTCTTCGTCGAACGGGCAGTACCTTTGCTGGCGGATCCTGGTAAGGCATTTCTTATGTAAAAGATTGAACGAAATGTCCTTGCTGTCTGTAGCTGTATAAAGCCTCACTGGGATCACCACCATGCCGAAGCTGATTGCCCCTCGCCACATAGATCTAGGCATCTTTGTCCTCCAAATTCTGATTTATGAGCGACTGAAGGTCGTGTCGATAGTTTAGGATGTCCCGCCATGGATCGCCGTTTTTTTGAAGGCGGGCCGGTACAGTAGCGATAGTAAAATCGGTGGGATACACCGACATCAATTCGTCCCAGGCTATCGGCGTAGATACGCTGGCGAAAGTGCTAGGTCGGAGCGAATAAGGCGCGGCCAGGGTCTTACCTCGCGAGTTCTGATTGTGGTCGAAGAATATCTTCCCTGTCCGCTTTCCCACAGTCCATTCCATAGTGATCTCGGTAGGCAACAGTGACTGTAGGAATTTGCCTATCGTAGCGCACAACTGCCGTATGACGTCATAGTCGTATTGCCGGACTACCGGTACATATATATGAAGGCCTGTCTTGCCAGACGTCTTTACGAACGGCACGAGGCCGAGATCCTCTAAAACTGATTTAAGGGTCAGCGCGGCTTGGCGAACGCGCTGATAAGCACTTTTGTTTAGTTCCGGTTCTTCGCCCGTCTTCTCTTTCCCGGAGTAAATGTACGGGTCGAGGTCGAAGATGATGAAGTCTGGGTAGTTCAGAGTGCTAGCGTCGATGTTTGCCTCTGACCCTTCAAAGGTCGTAGGCAGGTGCAAGGCGTCAGGCTCGGGGTTGACGCGCGATAACCACGGATGCAGTTCGATGACACCTAACTGCGCTAACCAGGCCAAGGTAGGCACGTTCTGAACGATGATGTATTCGCTATCGGTATCGAGATGGGACGAATACAGCTTTACCTTGCTTACGAAGTCCGGTACGGGGTCCGGCACGTGCTTCTGGTAGAAGGACTGCCCGTTTATGCCGTTCGGATAGCGGGTGAGGTTCATCGGCCGCTCTTGTAAATGCGGTAGCACGTACTCCGACACAGAGACGTAGTATCGGATCAGGTCTCGTTTCGTGAAGGCCGGCCGCTTACCAACCGCAGGCCAGAGTTCCTTATTTAGATTGGTCAGCTTGATTTCGTAACCTTCGGCCGTAACGGTCATCGAATCGCGCGCGTTCTCCAACTGTTCCAACAAGCCTGAACTCGTTTGGTCTGCTGAATACATCGTTGGTATATCTGTCGTACTGGGCGCCGCTTCCACCGACTCGCGGGTGACGGTGGACGGATCTATATCATCGCGCAAACCAACGTAAACTGGGGCGCGCAGGTAATTTTCGTTAGTCCAGGAGCTAAACTTTACGCGCACGACTAGCGAAGGTTTCACCCAGAGCGGCGCCTCTTTCTGGCGGGGTATCGGTTCGTCGAAGGGATTCACATCGGTTTCGATCGCCTCCAACTTGTCCAGCAGCATTGCGAGTTCCTTATCGGTGAACCCGGAGCCGACCGAACTAGCGAAGTGCAGTTGCCCATCTTCGTAGTAGCCGAGCAGCAATGCGCCGAACGTGCGCTGGCGATGCCCCTGGCCGGGCAAGTAGCCGCAGACGACAAATTCCTGCTCCAGGACGGACTTAATTTTCAGCCAACTACTGCTACGCTGCCCAGGCTCATAGATGCCGTCACGGCGCTTTGCCACCATGCCTTCCAGGCCGAGAGACGTCGCGATCTTGTACAGCGTCTGGCCATCGGAAGGCACGGAGTCGACGACGAGGACGTTGTCCGAGGGTGGGCAGACGGCACGCAATTGGCGCTGTCTGTCCTCCAAAGGGACCCTCGTTAGGTCGTAGCCGTCGGAGTACAGGAGGTCGAACACGTAATAGAGGATGGGTATCGCTTGCCGGGTGCCGTTGGCGGTCGAGCCGTTCAGATAGAGGCGATTCTGCAGTAGCTGGAAGTCTGGCACGCCGCTCTCGTTTATAGCGACGATCTCGCCGTCCAACACCAGTCCGCCATTCGCTAGGCCGGCGAGTTCGGAGACGATCTCAGGATATTGGCTGGTAATATCCAAGCCACGACGGCTTCGGAGGACGGTCTTGCCGTCTCTGATGTATGCGATCGCCCTTACCCCGTCTAGCTTGGGCTCGAAAAGCCAGGCTGGATCGGAGAAGGGCTTAGCCACAGACTTGGCAAACATCGGCGATACAGCCTTGGGAAATGGCTTCTGCACCGCCTTACTGCTGGTCCCCGCCATCGATTGTGGCGCTTGCACGCCGCGGATGACCTGCTCGATGGTACGGCGACTGATCACGGACGCTTCATCGGATATATCCACGCCGGCATACGCATCTTTGTGCTTGATAAGCAGCCATTGCGCATCGCTGTTGCCATCCTTGCCGCGCGTCTTCACCAATGTCCAGGAGCCGCGCAGCTTAGCGCCTTTCAGCCAGATCGATATTTTGCCGTCCTCGATCTGCTTCCGCATACGGTCCGCCGCTTCTTCTGGGTCGCCGAATGACAGTTGGTTGTTATCGTCAGGCGAATAAGTACCATAGTCCCACACGATCACCGGGCCGGCACCGTAGTTGCGTTCCGGAATAACGCCCTCGAACGTGGCGTAATCAAGCGGATGATCTTCGACCTGAACTGCGAGTCGCTTCTCGTTAGGATCGGGGGAGGGCCCTTTCGGCACAGCCCACGACTTCAGCACGCCATCGACCTCTAGGCGAAAGTCATAATGTAGGCGGCGGGCGGCGTGCTTCTGTACGACGAATATTGGGTCGGGCTGGGCGGTGTGATTCGACGCCTCCGGCTCGGGCGTACGCTGGAAGTCACGCTTTCGTTTGTATTCGACGAGGTTTTTGTTCAACTCGCTGCCTTGAGGAAAAGCTTCAGACGAGGATAGCGGCTATTGCCCCTTATAACATGAGATTACTCAGAAGACGATTTCAATGGCGTTGAAGATCGACTACCACGAATTACAGTTCCCTAACAGCACAGCGCTGAACATAACGTGCCGCTCTATGCAATCCCCATTTCCTGTATGCCGTAGTGTGCATATGCATCAGGGTCTGCACAGTAACATAAATTAAAACGCTCGGTCAAGGTTACAGGTTACCCAGAAGCAATGCCCGTTACTTTCAATTGCTCGACTAGGCGTCTAAAGGAGCACATCCGCTTACCAATCGAAAAATTGCAGCTTGTGCCGTGCCGTAAACCTTATTGACATCGAACGGCACAAGCATTACGCTGGTACAGACTCAGTAATGTCGTGCCTTGGTCAGTTTTATGGCCGATAGCCGCAAAGTTGCCGTCTACGTTTCACTGCGAACCCTCCTCAAAGCCATTGAGACGCTGGAGGATGGGCTACCTCCACGCATCGATACCTCTGTCTTCAACAGCTTCTCCGTGCCGGTAAGAAGTCACCTCCTATCGGCCTTTAAATTCCTCGGCCTTATCGACGATGACGGGCATATACAAGAAGCCCTCGCCCAGCTCATACGCGACAAGGAAAGTCGCGCTATCACTTTCAGTGAAGTCTGCGAACGAAGCTATAAAGAGATCGTTAAGCTAGCCGAAGAGACCGCGTCGCAACGAGACCTCGATGACGCCATGCGCGTCCACGGCGTACAAGGCGCTACACTGGAAAAGGCGGTGCGTTTTTATCTGCAAGCAGCCGAATACGCCGGGCTTCCCGTCTCGCCATTATGGCGAAACATGAGGGGCCGCTCTAGGCCAACCGACCGCGCAAGACGGGCGACCTCGCAAAGAGCCACGCGAGCTTCGCAAGCAGCAAGGTCCGCCATGCCGGAAAACGGCTATGGAGGCTCCCAAGCAGAGCGCAAAGGCGACGAGGATATATTGACCGCAGAGTTCTCTAGCGAAGGAAGCGTTATCTTACACCTGAAGTCAGAGGCAGCTTTCCATCCCGATTTCGTCTTTTCAATAATCGACAAGGTGATGGAAAGAGTCGCTCAGTACGAAACGAAAGCAGCGCCGTCGCAAGGGCAGGACTTCGAATAGTGCGTCAAATTTTAGCAGTCGCAAGCCAAGCCGCTGGAATTCGCTTACCCGGTCCGGACTACAACCAGCTTGTCTACGCCAGACTCTGCTCCCCACACCTCGCCCGGGCGACCCAGGATCTGGCGCACGTTAGCCGGCGAACTTGGCAGGGTAAAGACCTGGAAGGCCTCCTGCACCGGATCGAAGCGCACCATAGCGTTCGCCCGAAATCGCTCAGCCAGACGATATCTTCATCGTCGACGTAGACCGCGTACGCCTGCGGGCGATCGCCGGGCAACCGCCACTCGCTCCAAGAGTTCGTAGCGGGATCGTACATGCCAAGCTGTCCCGCGTTCCACTCGCTTACCCAGACGCGACCCTGCGAGTCCGGCCATACCCGGGCGCGCTCCTTGACCGGCAGTCGGCGGTTCGATGACCGCGGCATCTCCAGTTTCCAAATCGATGCGAGTGATGTGACTGCCAGCCAGCGAGGCGTAATACACGTCGCCAGCTGGCGTAGTGCTGATCCCGTACGGCCCGCGGCCACGCGGGGCGTCGAAGACCTCGATCTCTCCAGTTTCGGGATCGAGGCGGCCGTAGATGCCGTTCTGCCCCGTGAACCAGAGGATGCCCCGATTATCGAAGGTAGCTGTGTTCAGATTGGCCGAGCCTACCGGCAAAGGGTACACCACCTGCACTTCCTCCATCGCCGGGTCAACCCTTACGATAGAGTTCAGGCCGCCATCCGTGATCCAGGGCGCACCATCCGGCCCAATGATGACGCCGTGCGGGCCGAGCCACTACCTAGATCGATATGATGCGTCTGGCCGGTGGCTGGATCGAGGCGGCCGAGCTCGCCACTACCCTGCGCCGTGTACCAAACGCTTCCGTCCGGCGCGGGCGCTACGTCGTGCGGACGCGAGCCGGCCGGCACCGCGTACTCTTGGATCTGAGGCTCGATCACCTCGGGACGTGGTGTCGCAACCGGTGAAACGGACGTTGTGGGGGTAGCAGTGGACGATGGCGTCACTACAGGCTCGCTCGGCGACGGTCCGCCGGACGCTGTCTGATCGCCGTCGCCTCCACAAGCGCTAACTATGATGGCTACGGATATCAGCCACGCGAAGGCAGCGAAGAATCCTACCAGCCGTTTGCGTACAATCATACCTTTGCTCTATCAAATTATACGGCCCGCTCTGGCCAAGCGATGCATGGATCGAAAGCCAAAGCGCCTCCCTGTCCTCGCCAAATACCCAATCTGGTAAAGTCGTGATATTGTAGCATTGCTCACACACCTATCAGGGGGACGTTGAATGTATACGAAGATTTTAGCACCGCTGGACGGCTCAAAACTTGCAGAGCAGGTACTGCCTTACGCAGGCGCGCTGGCAGCGGGACTTAACATCAGCCTTAAGCTTTTTCACGCCGTAGACTTAAGGCCGCTCTCCATAGCCGATCCCATGACGGCGCGCTACTTCGATTACGAAGGTCTGCGTACCGAATCAGAGAACTACTTGCAGGAACTCGGAGCGCCGCTGAGGAGCGAAGGTGTGCACGTCTCCATCGAAGTAGCAGAGGGGACCCCGGAACAAGCCATACTAAGCGAACTTGAACAGGACCCCAACGCACTGATCGCAGTAACAACGCATGGACGGTCCGGCCTTAGCCGCTGGGTGCTGGGCAGTACCGCAGAAAAGATCCTTCATGCGACTACCAACCCGATGTTAGTGATCCGTTCTTACGAAGAAGATTCGGCACCACACAACGTCAAGTTGGAGAAGCTGATCGTTCCCCTGGACGGCTCTCGGGTGGCGGAACAGATCTTACCTCACGCGATCGCGGTAGCTAAAGCGCTCCGGCTGGACGTGTATCTCATCCGCTCTATCCCATCCAGCGGAGAGTACCATCGATATATGGAAGAGTATGTCGAAGCCGGCCCTGATCCGACGGTAGGCAGCAGGTCTAGCGGCCTTTACGAAGAGTTCTCCAACACCGCGAGCGCCCAGATTCAGGAATATCTTCGCAAGGTGGGCGACCGGTTCAGAGCTGAGGACGTGTTCTCCGTGCATGAGAAGATCCTCGAAGGGTCAGCTGCCGATGCGATAATTGAACTCGCGCACGAGACGCCCAACAACCTCATCGCGATGACCTCGCACGGCCGTTCCGGTATAGGCCGCTGGATAATGGGCAGCGTAAGCGATCGCATAGTGCGGTATTCCCACGATCCGGTTCTGATGGTGCGGGCGACCGAATAACAACGCCGAAAGGAGGCGAACGATGGCGATCTTCGTAACTATAGTGATTCGTCCGCCAGATCCTGAGCGCTTCGAAGCCGCGATACGTGAATTCGGGTGGCCCGGAGAAGCCGACGGCGCATGGGACCAGTTCTTCGGAAAGCGTGAGGGCGATCCTAGTCTATATGTCATAGCCGGAAAATGGGACTCACACGAAGCGATGCACCGCTATACGGACAGGATCGGCGGAGCGTTCAACGCGCGTGCGGGGACAGAGGACGCCGAGTGGCAGACTCTTACCTGGGAGATAATCGAGTAGCCTAAAATAGGTGATGCACGTAGGTTCATGCACGTGGAAAACGGAATGAGCACGGCGATCAGCATATGTTCCGACCAGCATCGACGTCAGCGCTCATCGGCGTGATCGACCTGCTGCTGTTGCTGGTCTTAGCGGGGTGTGGATGGGGTTTGTAGGCTTGGGCCGCGAGCCAGACCGACGCAGAAGCCTGGGATCACGAATCCTTTTGGTCGATAGTCCTTCCAGCTATGCTTCTATTGAGTGGCGCCGCTGGCTGGCTTTGTCCCGGTGTGGCCAGGCTGGTGGGTGTGGCGCTGATTGTGCCGCAGGCGATTACGCTATTCGCGACATCGGGAAGTGGCCCGCTGGCGATCGTCGGCCTTTTTGTTCTTTATCATATTCGCCGTGTTTTCAGCACCGTTGCGCTGATCGCGGCAAGCTTGCGAAAGCCACCGTCGGCTGCAAGGCGTCCGTAGACACGAGAGAACAATGCAGTGTTCAACGCCCATGCGCGGGCAGAAGATGTCAAAATGGCAAACTCTCGGGAATACTCGCGTACTAACACATACGGCACCTGGAAAAGTGAAATATACCGATGTATGCTATATGTAAAGTCCAGAAGTGAATTCATCTAAGCGTATATGAACCAGCAAAAACCCTTAAACACAGGACAGGCAACTCTCCAGCGCTACGCCGATAACCTAAGAGATGAGGCCGAAGGCATTCATCTTTATCGGATGCTCGCCGCGCACGAGAAGAATGACCAGCGTAAGCAAATTTTGCTTGGGCTGGCCGCCGTCGAGGAGCGTCATGCGGAGATCTGGCGCGAGAGATTACGCTCCTCCGGTATTGAAACGTCTGACTATGGGCCCAGCCTACGCGTAAAAATCCTCGGTTTCTTAGCCAAACGTTTCGGCGTGCAGACGGTGTTGCCGGTGGTGCGCATAATGGAGGCCGAAGGCTACAGCAAGTACATGGGCCAGGGATCCTTAGGCGCGTCTCTCGCCTCCGACGAGTTGGAGCATGGCCGCACACTCGCTCGCCTGGAGAAGGGAGGCTCCGAGAAGACCGGGGACATCACAAAGTATGAGACGTGGCACCGCCGTGGGGCGGGTGGCGCTCTGCGCGCTAGCATCTTCGGCGTGAGCGACGGCTTAGTATCTAACGCGTCGCTGATCATGGGCTTCGCTGGGGCACGAGTAGACGAGGAGTTTATCGTCCTGGCGGGCGTAGCTGGCCTGCTTGCCGGATCGTTCTCTATGGCGGTAGGTGAATACGCCTCCATGCGCGCTCAGCGAGAGCTCTTCGAACGGCAGATAGCGCTGGAGAGGATGGAGCTCGAAATCGCCCCTGAAGAGGAGCGTGACGAACTGCTGCGTATCTATCAGGCCAAAGGGTTGCCAGAAGATGAAGCCGTGACCGTGGTAGACCGCCTGATGGAGGATCCGGAGGTCGCCCTCGATAGCCTCATACGGGAAGAGCTGGGCCTCGACCCGGAAGAGCTCGGGTCGCCCTGGGCCGCGGCCATAGGGTCTTTCGTATCGTTCGCTTTCGGCGCCCTTGTGCCAGTAGCGCCCTTCTTCTTCGGCTTTGCGACCGGCAGCATAACGCCTCTCATTATCATAAGCATCATATTGAGCGCGCTGGCCCTGTTCGCTCTCGGCGGTTCGCTGTCGCTTTTCACCGGCCGTAACGTTATGGCAAGTGGCGGCCGGCAAGTAGCGCTCGGTGTTATCGCAGCGGCCTTGACCTTCGGTATCGGCCGTATAATCGGCGTCTCGGCTGGACTATAGCCTCTCCTCTAAGTCATTGCGAAGCGCCCATGGCGCTGAAGCAATCTCCGCCAGTTCCATTACGTTTGCTCAATGCCACTGAGCTACCGTTGTATCGCAGTTGAGGGATTGCCACGGCCGCCTTATGGCGGCCTAGCAATAACATTAGTTCCGCTCATGGATTCGACAGGCTCACCATGAGCGGTTCCTTCGCTCCACCCCTGGGCGGTTCTTCCCGCTCACCCTGAGCTTGTCGAAGGGCCATTCCTATCGCTACAGCGGCTCGCTAAGGCGAAAGCCATTGGAAGGCTTAATCTCGGACGGCTTCCTTCTGCGCGCCGATGGCGGCGGCGAACCCGGGCAACGCTCGCTCGATCATCTCATCGCTGGCGGTGAGCGATATGCGGAAGTAGCCGGGCATTTCGAATACCGCGCCCGGCAGGCAGAAGACATCGTGCTTCGCCAGAAGATCGCAGAAGGCCATATCGACGGCAAGCGGGGACTTCACGAGCAGGTAAAACGTCCCTTCCGGCGTCTGTAGATCGTAGCCCATCTTCCGCGACTCCGGCACCATCCGGTCGCGTTTCGCCTGCAGATGCGCTATGTCTATCGACAAGACGTCGATATCGGGCAGCGCGTGCTGCAGCAGAGCGTTCGGAAACGCGAAGCCGTTCACGAGCTGCGAGGCGAAGATCGCCGGACGCAGATCATCTCGACCCTGCATCACTGGCGGCAGAGCGATATACCCGATCCGCTGACCCGGCGTAAGCAGAGTCTTGCCGTAGGTGTACAGCAGAAGCGAATTGGGATAATACCCTGTCGGACTGGGATAATGGTTGCCATCGTAAAGGATGTGGCTATATGCCTCGTCGGAAAGGATATAGATCGCCCGGCCGTTACGTTGACTGGCAGCTTCGAGCAAGCTCGCCAGCCGTTCTAGCGTTTCGGGAGGATATATCCTGCCGGTAGGGTTGTTCGGAGAGCTGATGATAATGGCACGCGTGCGAGGCGTGATCACCGCTTCGATCGCCTTTAAGTCGAGGTCGAACGTTTCCCGATTGCACCTGACTCTAACCGGCACGTCGCCCGCCGCAGCTATGATCGCTTCGTAGAAGAACCAGGGAGGACTGACGAAGATTACCTCATCGCCGGGGTCGGTAACGGCCGCGATGCTCACCGACAACGCCGAGAAGAGGCAGGTGGTCATAAAAATGTCGTTTGGCTCGAAGGCGACGCCGCGCTGTCGTTGCAACGATTCGGCGATGATCGCCCGGGAAGCGGGCTCGTTCTCTTTGTAGGCGAACCAGTCTTTGTTCTGCGGTTCGGCCCACTTCTTCAAAGCGGCTGTGAACTCCGGCAGCGGCCATTCTTGGGGATTGCCGACCATGAAATCGCTGAGGCCGGGCTCACCCAGCCGGCGCGACCATTCAGAGTTGGTGATGAAGTCCACTACGGGCGCCATTATTTGCAGGATATCGCTCATCCGTTTAGAAGGACCATTCATACTCATTCTAGACCTCCAAATACGTGAATAGGACGCTTCGCCTAAGAGCTGCCTGCCCAATTATGTCACTCTGAGTGCAACGGAGAGTCTTACGTAAATATGAATCAAGCGTAAGATTCTTCGCTCCCCGGAGTTTACCCTGAGTTTATCGAAGGGGTCGCTCAAGAATGACAGTAATAACTTGCTGGATTAGCGCAGACCCTAGAACAGATCGCTCTCTTTCGTGCGTCCGCCGTTCACTAGGCTGAACGCCCGGTAGTAGCCCATCGAACTCCAAAGCTCTCAATGGAAAGACTCGGGTAGCTTCAAGAGAGAGTTGTAGCCGGGCAATTGCGAACGGTGACAGCGAACCGCTTCCCAGACCTGCTGCCAGTACGCAGACGTGTCGATCCGAGCGGTGATCGGCCACTCTTCCCAGGGATGCACCCGCCGCTCCTCGCCATCGATGTGCATGACGAGGTCGCCAAATGCGGACTCGTACATGTCCAGGGTCTTCTTGGTCTCTGCCATATAGTACAACTTGGAAACGCTGTGTGAAGGGCGCCCTTGTCTATCTTCATAACTCGAATCAGTGGCAGCCACAATGGCGGCAGTAGCGAACTGGCAGATCGCGATGTGGTCCGGATGGCCATATGCGCCATTAGGGTCGAAGGTGATGACTACCTGTGGACGGACCTGGCGTAAGTGGTGGACAAGCTGCGCGATCACGCCCGACGGGTCCGCTTGATCGAACTCGCCATCGCGGTAATCGAGGAAAGCTACGTCGCGAACGCCGAGCATTTTAGCGGCCGCATGAAGCTCTGCTTCCCTGATGCGACCCAACTCGTCTGGCCCCGGATACTCGCTCTCCGGCCCAAACCAGCCGCGCTCGCCGCGAGTAGCCGTGATCACGTACGTACCAATGCCGTCAGCGGCGTACCGGGCTAGCGTGCCGCCATTGCCCAGCGTCTCATCGTCTGGGTGAGCGAGTATGCACATGAGTTTTAATGCTTCCTGCGCCATTCATGCCTCCAAGGCACTTTTACATTTCCACGAAGCCTTTATCCATGTGGCCGGGCTGAATCTTAAGGTGCAACTCCGACCTTAGAGCCATTGCGTGCATGGTTGTGACCCCTTTATTAGCGTGATCTGCACTCTCCCACTCCGACACACGACATACATATCCGGAGCTATCTGAGGCCTTGAGCGCGTGAGCGCTTAAGCAACCTTCCAAGCTTTTGGCGTAGTCCATAAGCTCTTTATTTATTTTTTCTACTTCCGCTTCCTGACCGGATATTGGGACCATCATAGAGATCGCTACATAAGCCATGTCGTCCTCCGCTGAAGGTTTAAAGCGCGTTAATTCTATCATATGTATGGTGCTTCTCAGATGCTTGACATTACTATCTAGGAAAGCTTTAAATAAACGCAAATTACGATCGGCTTACAGAATTGAGGGTTACGACATGCTGGACGTCAACAACCTCGTGGATGGCAATCAGGGACTGGTCAACCGCCGTATTTACGTCGACAGGGAGATATACGAGCAAGAGCTAGAGCAGATTTTTGCGCGCGTATGGTGTTTTCTAGGCCACGAACCGCAGATCCCCAACCCGGGCGACTTCGTCGCATCGTACATAGGCGAAGACCCTGTCCTCTTGGTACGCGACTCGCGAGGCAAGATCGGCGCTTTCCTGAACACCTGCCGCCATCGTGGAATGCGCGTGTGCCGTGCGGACGCCGGCAACGCGGCCGCCTTCACCTGTACGTACCACGGTTGGACTTACGGCAACGATGGAAAGCTGGTAGGCGTGCCGGGGTACAAGGAGTACTACTACGAAGAACTCGATATGGAGCAGTGGGGGCTGGTGCCGGTGGCGCAGGTGGACTCCTATCAGGGTATGATCTTGGGCACCTTCGATCCTTCGGCTCCGCCGTTGCTCGAATACTTAGGCGACATAGCCTGGTATCTCGACTTTCTAATCCACCGTCGCGAAGAAGGTATCGAGGTTGTGGGAGGCGTGTCCAAATGGATCATGCCCTGTAACTGGAAGTTCGCCGCAGACAACTTCATCGGCGACAACTATCACATACCGGTGACCCACATATCGGCGACGAAGCTCGGCTTCTCCGGCACGTTACGCCGTCGGGCGTTTCAGGTCAATCCAATGGACGGCCACGGCATCATCAGCAGGCTGATCGACGCGGAGGAACCGGGTTCTTTTATGAGCACCTTATTTCCGGAAATGGCCGCTTACCAGGAAGAAGTCCAGGTGGCCATGGAGAAGCACCTAGGCGACCGTGCGAAGCAGATCATTCCTATAGTCGGCACGGTCTTCCCGAACCTGTCCTTCGAAGCGTTCACGTTCCGCGTGTGGCACCGCGCGGCCCGGACAAGACCGAAGTATGGGTCGTGGTGCTACATCGATAAGGCCGCACCGCCAGAGATAAAGAAACAGATGCACCTCTTCCACCAGCGCCGCTTCGGCCCGGCGGGTACCTTCGAGCAAGACGACGGCGAGAACTGGAATATGACGACGGCTTCGAGCATGGGGCGGGTGAGCAGGCGCTACGAGTTCAATTATCAACTGGCCCTCGGTCACGAGGGTACGCACGAAGACTTCCCGGGCGTCGTCGCCGATGGGCCGAGCGAGCATAGCGCTCGGGGCTTTTACCGGCGCTGGGCATCTCTGATGAAAGCAGAAAACTGGACGGAGAGAATTAACGCTCTGCAGCAGTAGGTTGTAAAATAAAGAACAGATTTGGAAGCGAGGTAAAGAATGCCCAAAGTTACAGTAGACCAGTTCAAAGACCTTTCGATAACTCTTTACAAAGCGGCGGGCGCCACCGACGAAGAAGCTAACGTGGTGACCGATTGCCTGCTGTACGCGACGCTGCGCGGGCACGACAGCCATGGGGCCGGTCACCTGGCTCAGTACATGCGCGGCTTCATGGGTGGGCGAGGTTTCACCGTCAACCGTGATGCCAACATCCGTGTGCTGAACGAGACGCCCTGCACCATCGCCGTCGATGGCGACTTCTACATGGGCCAAAAGGTGACGATGGACGCTACGCAAAAGGTCATCTCCAAGGCGAAGGAGATGGGCATCGCCGCCGCCACGGTGACGAACTGTATTCACAACGGCTCGCTCGGCTTCTACGCTAACACCATCGCCGAACAGCACATGATCGGCATAGCAACCACCTGCTCGCAGAACGCTGCGCCTCCGTGGGGAGGGGTCGAGCCGTTCCTCGGCACGAACCCGATCGCCTTCGGTATCCCCGCCAAAGACGAATGGCCCATCATCATCGACCTAGCAACATCGTCCACCACATGGCGCGGACTTAATCCGTTGCTACAGTCCGACCGCGAGATCCCTTGGGGCTGGCTGTTGGATGAGACCGGTGAGGTAACAACCGACCGTGAGAAGTTTGCTCCTCGTCAGGGACGCGGCGCCATGGCTAACATGGCAAATAACCATAAGGGTTATGCCCTACAGCTAGCGGTAGAGATGCTAGGCGGCGTACTGCCTGGGCTGCTCACCGGTCACACGGTGGCCGTAGACGGCAGACTCAACAGCCCCTCGCTCATCATGGCGATCAACGTCAGCTTCTTCCAAGACGTGGATGCCTTCGAAGAGAAGGTAGCCGAGAGGACCCGCGAGATCAGAAACTCGAAGAAGAAGCCCGGCGTCGATGCCATCTACATGCCCGGCGAAAGGGGCATGCACATAATGGAGGAGCGCTTGCGGGAGGGCTTCGACATCAACGAAGGCTATTGGAACGAGATCAAGGAAGTCGCCGAACAGCTCAACGTACCGATGCCCGAAGTAGCCGCCGCTGCCTAACAGGGATAGGCAATCTTAAATAGGGCGACCCAAATGGGTCGCCTTATTTAGTTACCCGGCCTCTTTGACAGGCACTGGAGCAGGACCCGCCTCGAACTGCGCCGTCTCCGACTCTGGCTCTTTCACATAGAGCCAGAAAACGACGACTGAGGCTAAGGCTATGATTCCGGCCACCGGCCCCAGGTAAGTGTAACCGCCCCATGAGTCCACTATCTGCCCGCCCACGACCGAACCGGTGACGAAGCCAAACTGCAAGCTTGAGGTGAACAGGGCCATAACGGAGCCTCGCAGACGCGGGATCATCTCCGTCATCATCGTTTGCGCGCTCATATGGTGGGCGCTGTTTGGGGCAGCCAAGAAGAACAGCGCAACCAGAGCCGCGAGCCTCCAGTCGATAATAGTGGTAAACGCTATCATGATCGCGGCGTCGATTAAACGGCCGACGATGACTATCTGGCGCCTACCGCGACGGTCGCCCAACCGCCCGCCGACGTTCGTGCCGATCAGCGAGCCTACGCTCATGACCATGTTAGGTATTGCCAGCAGCGCGACCGGCAGGCCGAAAACGTCGTGGAAATAAGCGCCCAAAAAGGTAATGAGGATAGCCCAATGAGCGACATTGAGATAGTTAGCCAGCAGCCCCAGGCAGTCGGCCGGTGCCGCACGACGGCCAAAAGCGTGTCGATATACCCTTCTGATGCGCCGTCTTTACTCTCTTTCCGCTCCTCTATAGGCAGCTTTTTCAAAATGATTATCACGGAGATAATGCTCACAACTGCAAGGAAGGCGAAATTTATCCGCCAGGATACGAAATCAGCGAGGACAGCGCTGATCGGGAGGGCCACAATTGGAGCCGTTGTGTTGGCGGTGAACACCCACGCCATCGCCTTACCACGCTCGTTATAGGGGAAGTAGTCGGCTACGGCTGCGAAGACAGCCGACATAAGCCCAGCTGCGCCAACACCTTGGAGTGCTCTGGACGCCACGAGGACCCAGAATGTAGGAGCAACCGCTGACATCGCGCTGGCAAAAGCGAAGATAACGAGACAGACGAGGATAACAGGCCGGCGGCCGATACGATCTATGGTTGGCCCAACAAGAAGTGAGCCGATGGCAGCTACCAATGCGTAGACCGAAGCCAGCAGACCGCTGGTGCCCCTACTGACGCCGAAATCATCGGAGATCTCAGATAGTATTGGGATTACGACCAGATTACTGAAGAGCACTACGAACGAAGCCGTACAAAGGACGGCTAGGATGAAATAACGGTTGGTAGGCGAGACGTTCGTACTCGCAGAATCTGCAGAGCCAAAAATCAGGCACGCACTTTATAACAATGATGGTTAAGTGTACATGATCTATTGTACGAAAGGATACTCTGAAACTGAACTCAATCGATCATCACGATCTCTACATCTTCTTCTTTACGCAGTATGCTAAAGCCTATATGCTGCGCTGTACGCTCCAGCAGGAGATCGACAGAGCTATCGCCAACCTTAAGATTCCTTATCTCAACCTCTTGCAGAAAGTCCGGCAATCTAGGGTGCATTAGGTACACCCGTCTTTCAACAGCGTTAACAGACAGTCCCAGGCATGCCTGAAGTAGCATAAATACGGCGCCGGCGGACCAGGACTGCGGGGAGCAGGCCACCGGATAGAGCGTCGGCCCCTCGCCGGGTCTGCGCTCGAAGCCGCAAATGAGCTCAGGGAGGCGATGGCGCTCCATGAGTAGCGAACTCTCGAATACTCCCGTTAGTACCTTAATGACCTTATCTTTGAATCCGTAACGGGCCAGACCGTACGCTATCAACGCATTATCGTGGGGCCAGACCGAACCGTTGTGGTACGACATGGGGTTATAACGCGCCTCGGACGTGGGGATAGTCCTCACGCCCCAACCAGAGAAGAAGTCGGGCTGCACCAGCCCGTCCGCTATCTTTTCAGCGGCTTCCGGACTAGCGATCCCCGTGAATAGGCAGTGCCCGGCGTTGGAAGAACGCACGCGGCAAAGCTGATTATTGCCGTCGAGCGCGATAGCATAAGTCGAGAGGTCATCGCACCAAAACGTCTCCTCGAACCGCTTCTTAAGAATGTCCGCTTCCATTAGAAGCGCCCGCGACTTACCCTCCAGCCCAAGGGCATGGGCCAGATTTGCAGCGCCGCGCTTTGCCGCGTACACGTAACTCTGCACCTCGCATAGAGCGATTGAGCCTTCAGCGAGCGACCCATCCGCATGGAAGATGGCGTCATAAGAGTCCTTCCAACCCTGATCCGACAATCCCTTAGGCGAACGCTTGATATACTCGATGAAACCATCGCCATCGAGGTCGCCGTATCTGTCGATCCAGTCGAGGGCTAAGGTGATATTGTCCCAAATCGCCTGTAAAAAGCTCCGGTCCCCCGTGCGCTCGTAATAGGCGTTGGCCAGAATTATAAAAAGAGGCGTGGCGTCAACGCTGCCGTAGTAGCGGCGAAACGGGACTTCCCCTAGCCTCGCCATTTCGCTATTGCGTACCTCGTGGAGTATCTTCCCGGGCTCAGCGTCCTCTTCCGGAACGATCTTTTGCGCCTGCGTGGCGGCCAAATACGCGAGGACGCCCCTGGCTATTTCTGGATCGAAGCAGAGAGTCTCCAAGGCAGTGATGATCCCATCGCGGCCGAAAATAGTGTTAAACCAAGGAACGCCCGCGTAAGGGTAAAGACCATACGGTGTCGTGCTGAGCATCATGTGCAGGTCCTCACGCGAATGATCGAGCCACTTGTTGAAAAGATCGTTCGAGCTGGAGATCTGGCAGTCATTGGCGTTCGCCGTGACTCTTGTTTCTTTAGCCTTTTTAAGTCCATCGCCATGGGACATCATCTCGAAAGCTTCTTCATCGCTTAAGTCACATGCTACGGTGAGGTAAAAATACGCCTCTTCCTTTGGAGTAAGGTAAGCGTGGAAACCAAGGCCTCCTGATGAGGCGTTCGTGGTTTCGATTGACCCCGTAGCCAGGTATTCTATCCGCGTACTCCTTCGGACGTCGTCCAACCCGTAGTAGGGAAGGACGATCCTGCCCTCATCAAGCTCGTCCTCCAACCGTCTGCCCCGCCTCTCACGCTTCAAGCCTCTCACCTCGAAGATATCGGCGAAGTCAGAGGCGAAATTTATGGAGAAGTCTAATTCTAACGGCTCCAGGCCGTAGTTCTGGATCTTGATCGTCTCGTAGCAGGCGCCCTCCCAGAGAAACTTGGTGCGCAGTATATGTAGAGTTCCGCGCGGCACGGCCTGATCGTCCATATTCATGTCCGGATTGGTGAGGTCGATGGCGAGAACAGTGTTGTCCTCGCGTACGGTGGAGCTGAGCATCAATGGGCGGCTATTGCCAAGGATAAACTCCAGCCTGGAGAGAAATCGCGTGCCCCGATGGTAGAGGCCCTGCTCCCCCAAGCCTATAGGATGGATATCTCCGTACCCATCGAAAACAGCGAAGGTATGCTCGTGCTTTAGTACGCGTGTATGCTGATCGGCGAGAGGGGACGTGGCAAGGATGTAAAATTTCCCCTCGATGTTAACGATATCCTCCAAACGATCGCCTCCTTGGCTCTCCTACAATCGTGTTCCTGGGTCCCGCACAACGTCAAGAAGCCTTTCACCTACATCATTCCGTGCCCGGGCCGAGTCGTAAGAGCAAATTACTCATTCCCTTAATTATAGATTACGAATGGCCCTGAAGGAGCGGGGTAACTATTTGATCAGGTGGTGGCGCATACCGACAGGGCTAGATAGAAGAAGATCGGCAGAGACAACGATGATCCAAAGCAGATGTCCGAGGTCGCTCCATTGCGGCGAGCCTTCCACACGACCTCTATACACGACGACTACGTGGGTAGCCGGAACGAACCATGACACCACCTCCATCGCGGCAGGCAGCCGCTCGATGGGAAAGAATGTCCCGCCGCCCAGCCAGAACATCGGCGTTATGTAAATGGCGAAGAAGTAATTGAGCGAGCTCACCGACTTTGCGATGGACGTGTAGGCGAGTCCGGTCGACGCAAGCATGATCCCTGGCAAGAAGCCTAACGGTATGATCAGGATAGCTAGCGGCGATGAAATAGCTCCGAACGCCGCCGCCACAATAAGTATATAAACGCTCGATATAACGGCGCGCGTCGCGCCCCAGCACCTTCCCAGCGATCACGTCCTCTATCCCAACCGGCGTAGTGATGATAGCGTTGTACGTGCGCTGGCTCTCCGTACGGAAGTATGCTCCCCAGGTGCATTCGCCTACGGCCGCCCACATCGGATAGATCGTAAGAAGGCTATAAACTCGATGTAACGCTGATCGCTGCCAAGATCGATCAGACCGCCAAGCCCCACACCCAGCGCTAGCAACGAAACGACCGGCTCGACGAGCGGCCAAACGGCCTCCGACCGCCACAGGCGCAGATAGACGTCGCAGTTGCGTTGCCACACCCTAAAACTACGAAACGATAGGCCGTTCGTTATCGTTGCTATGCTCATACGTCTGTCCGTCTATTCGATTAAGCCGCGGCCGGTCAGCCGAAGGAATACGTCTTCGAGGTTAGCGGGACGGTAAACTACCTTCGTCCCTTCGGGTATGGCCTCTGAAAGGTCGAAGCGGTCGGTGGAGTCGTTTTGAAAATGCGTAGATAATGTCCTCGGCCGCTTCCCTCGTACTTCTTCCGTTATGTGAAGCTCCATCGCCGCTTTACCAACATACCGTTCTACAAGCTCGTCAGGCTCGCCTTCGGCGAGGATCTTCCCCTGGTTGATTATCACAAGCCGGTCGCATAAGTGCGCGGCTTCCTCCATATTGTGCGTACTTAGAAGCATGGTGACGCCCTGCGCTTTAAGATGCCGCATCTTCTGCCACAGCAGGTGCTTGGCCTGCGGGTCCAGTCCCGTGGTCGGCGAGTTGCATAAACTCGATCGCTTCGCTGGCTGCAGCAACCGCTTTAGCCTTCGGAATGCCGAAGTAACGAGCGTATACCAATAAATTCTGACGGACGGTCAGGTCGGGGTCCAGGCTATCGTCCTGAGGCACGACGCCGAGGATAGACTTTATTCGCCGCGATTCGCGGCTTACGTCCATGCCGGCTACTCGCAATTCGCCTCCGCTGAGCGGAGATACGCACGAGATCATGCGCATCGTTGTACTCTTACCAGCGCCGTTCGAGCCAAGCAAACCGAAGCATTCGCCAGCGGCCACTTCAAACGAGATGCCATCGACCGCTGCTAGATCATCGTAGTGTTTGACGATGTTGCGGGCACTTATGATCGACCATTTGAGTTCGCCATACTAATAGCTATTCTAATTGATCCACGGCTACGGAACGACGAGATGTAAGGGCGCACGGCCGTGTGCCTTACGCGAATGACTTCGATGACTGGGCTACGGTAGATCGTCTAAAATGCGCGGCTATGGGACATATTGTAGGGGGCGCATGGCCATACGCCCCTACGCGTGATTAGAGTCAGACGCTGGCTATCTCTGATGGGTTTGACGCCTAGCCAGAACAATAGTAAGGGCGCACGGCCGTGCGCCCTTACGCGGTTTGATTAGAAGGCAGACGCTAGCTTTCGCCGCCTCCGATGGCCTCAACCTTCATGCCGGCGTATTTCTTCTCTAGCTCTGCCCAACGCTCTCCCGCAGCCCAGCAACCATCGTAGTACTCCTTGGGCATCGTCTCATAGATGTACGGCGGGCGGACGGGGCCAGGCTTACAGTAACCGGTCGCCTCCATGAAAACGCGGTTGAACTGAATATTGAAGGAGGCGAAGATCTCCGGGCTATTGATCGCTCTCTGCGGCTCATGCGCCCATTCCATGTCCTCAGCGATCTTGTCAGCGCGCTCCATATCCTTCGAAAGGATGGCGTCCATCAACGCTTTCGCGGGAGCAAGTCCCTCCGCCAGCCACCAACCGGTGGTGATGTTCTCAGGGCAGACCTTTGCCAGACGGTAAGCGCCCTGTCCACCGGAGCAGAAGTTAACGCGGCCTTTGGTAACCTCAACGGCCTCTTTGATTATCTGCGATTGGCTAAACTTCGCCGCCATCACGGTCGGCGCCTTCTGGGCTATCCCCTGCCAGAAATCCAGCCCGAACGGAAAGCGAAACGCTCGTGCGTTGCAGTAGACCATAATGCCGAAGTCAGGGAACGCCGCCGATATGCCAGCGTAGTGCTGGACAGCCATATCTAGCGTCGCCGGCTGCCACATCGGTATGCCGAGCAGCATCGCACTGGCGCCCTGCTCCTTGACGAAACGGATGCGTTTCGCCATCTCATGTGTGCCAAGCGCAGTGGCGCCCATGAAGGTGGGGATGCGACCGTTCACTGTAGTGAGGACGCAGTCAACAAACTTGCGGTAGTCTTCGTCGGAGAGCGTAGCGCACTCGCCGGTGGTGCCTAGCGCCATAAGGGCGTCCGCGCCATCGCGAATGAGGTTCTGTATCATGCTAGCCGTTTCATCCAGATCAACGGTATCGGTAGCTAGTACGCTTTCTGAGCCAGGCTTGGCGGGAGTCGGTATTACCGCAACCACTCCCCGGACTTCATCAGCTGTTAGCATCTCATATCCTCCTTTTCTTTGTAGCATTATGTAATTTGTGAGCCCTTGGTTAGCAAAGAATAAGGGCGGCTTGTAAGCCGCCCTTATTCTTTGGGGCTTTTTTTAGGCCTTCACCCAGGCTTGGGCGAAGCGATGCGACTCGATGGGCAGCTGCTTGTAGCCGCCGATCTTAGGCGCCACGGCTACGTCACCGTTGCTGGTGAATGCAGCCATGCCGGCCGCGTCATCGATGATGCGCTTCTGTATCTCCTTGAGGATCGCCTTCCGCTCCTCTGGGTTGTTCAGTATAGTCGACTGACGGTCGATCAGATCGTCCAGTTCCCTATCGCCGAGCTGCTTGAAAGCCGCCGCGTCGGTGCCGCTGGAGTGGAAGAACAACCGCAAATGCCCGTTGGTACCGCCACCGCTTGTCCTGTGGCTACCGAGGTAAAGTTCGGAATCGCCGCGGATGTAAGCGCGCTCGGTGATTTCGGTCTTGTCCAAGAACCGGATAGTAGGCTCGACACCGATCTCCTTTAGGTTTCCGACGAATAGTTCGCCGGCCACCCTGGTCTCTGTGCCAGCTACCCCGACATCCAAAACCGGCTTCCAGCTGCCGAGATCAACGCCCGCAGCAGAAAGAAGCTGGCGCGCTTGCTGGACGTCCCTGCCCATGAGGCTCTTAAGCTCAGCCTCCGATAGATGCCAATCGACGCCGGGCAAATAGACGCCTGCGTTTAGCCAGGCGCTGCCGAAGTACACGTCACGGATGATCGCCTCACGGTCGATCAGGCGGTTAATCGCCTGACGCACCCTCTGGTCGCCATTCAGGCCTTGAGCTGGCATGGCGATCAACGAGATAAAGCTCCCGGCCTGCCACAACTTAGAATCAACAACCTGGAGGTCAGGTAAGCTCTGCTGCAACAGCCTCGTTACCTGACCGTTGGTTGGGATGGTGTGTCCTTGCCCCGATCTGAAAGCTGCCTGGGCAGTGTTGGCATCAGCTATGATGATCCTGTTGTAGGAATCGGCGTAAGGCTGACCCTGGATAAAGTAGTCAGGGTTGCGCCTTAGCTCTAGGACCTGCTCGGGTATCCATTCGTCGAAGATCCACGGGCCGCTACCGATGGCCGGGCCGTTCTTAAGGTCGCCATTTACTTCGACCGCTTCCCTAGCCACAATCTTTTGGCGGGAGTCAGCTACGGCGTACATGAAGTCGGCATCGGGGGTTTTCAGCGTCATCCGGATCGTGCTGTCGTCGGGAGCCTCGACCTTCTCAATCACTGAAATAATCCCCGCGTTCGTCTTCTCAGATACGATCCGCTGGTAACTGTAAACGATGTCCTGCGCGTTGAGCACACGACCGCTCACTGGAGCGATGTTCTGCCATTTGACGTTCGGTCGCAGCTTGAACGTAAACGTCTGGGGGTCCGGGTTCTCGAAGCTCTCAGCTAGATCGCCGGTAAAAGCTATCTGCTCTGGGTACTTATCGAGATCGAACTTCATCAGACGGCTGTAAACCATGGCCGGGCCGGTCTCGTGGAGGACCGCGAACGAGTTACCGTGCGGGTCCATGTGAGGCAGGGCTTCTGTGCCTTCATTAATGAACACAAACGTTCCGCCACTCGTCGGCTGCTCTGCCGCCCCAGGGGAACTACCGCCCGTCGCCGTCCCTGTCGGTCCGCCGGCTTCCTCTTCCTCGCCGCAGCCGATAACGGCCGCTGCTGCTAGGCCTGCGCTGCCCAGGGCTGTCCCTTGCAGAACGCGCCTGCGGCTCAGCCGCCGCTGCCAAAACTTCTGCCAGTAAACTGTCTCAGACAAATAGAGCCTCCTTCGATACTTTCCGGTTTTTACCGTATGTTTTGGTTATACAGGAACCGAAACTTACGATCAACTTGACTGTTTCTATTATAGCATCGGTGGACAAGCGCGAATTGAGATAATAGCTAAAGCAACGAGGGCTACCGCGGATAGCGTTCGTTACGATTGCATCGTCGCGGGCGCCATTCGCCTGCTTAACCCCAGGACGCCCAAGCCGGAGACTGTCAGTGCAGTACAGGTCAGATATAAAGCGTTGTAGCCGGCCGCAGAAATTATGAAACCGCTCAACAAGCCGCCCACCATAAAAGCTAGCTGAAAGGAAGCCGAGAACGTCGCCCAAGCTGCCCCTTGCCTTCCTGCAGGGGTCCGGTCCATCACCATAGCCATAGCGGCGGGCGTGATTGCCGCACCACCAACTCTATATATCAGCGAAGCCAGTAGCAGCGTTACGAAGGTAGTCGCTTGCGTAAACAAGAAGATGCCGACCGCAGAAATGACAAACCCAACGAACAGAGAGGCGTCCCTACCGATCCTATCCGACGCACGGCCGAGCGTTAACTGGGCTACCACGGCAACTACGCCACCGATAAGGAAAATAGCAGCGACATTGTCGATGCCACGGTCGCGGGCGAGCAGTGGCAGAAACGAAGTGGTAGCGGGGCCGGTAGAGATGCTAAGTAAAACGAAACTGGAGGGTAGCAGCGCCTCTTTTTCGAAAAGCGCCGAAAGAAAGCTCTGCGATCTTTGGGCGGGTCTAACCGGCCGCGGCTGGCTCTCGATACCTACGACGGCGAAGGCGCCGAAGAAGCCCAGTAAACCAGCGAGCAAAAAGACTATTGCAAACCCATTGGCGTCGAGAAGCCATAAGCCCAGCGCCGGTAGGGCTGCCGGCCCGGCGGTCAAGGCAACTTGGTAGTAGCCCGCCGCTTCACCGCGGCGCGTTGCCGGTGTCAGAATCCCGACCATCGATTGCCCGCCAGGCCCAACTCCTGACCAGCCGACGCCCGTAGCGATTTGAGCGAAGTACGGGGTAACGCCGCTTGGGACGAGCCAGCTCAGGCTGCCCAGACCTACTAGGACCGAACCGTAGGCGAACACACCCGTGGCCTTCCAGGCGTCGATTAATCGCCCTGCAAGTGGTCTTAGGATAAAGCCGATAGCGCCGAAGATGGCTATGACGATCCCTGCGGTTGCGCTAGATCCGCCTAGATCGACAACTCGTAGAGGAATAATGGGCCCTAGTATCGATGTGCTGCTGTAAGCGAAACAAGCAGCCAGGCAGACCAAGGCAAACGAACGAGTCCATAACTTACCACTCGGGCTAAAGGCGTCGGAAGCTTCAGTGCTTACCGTAGTGACATCTCGCCGCCTTCGCCAAGGTAAGGGGAACCCCTTCTCGGCCATTACCACCCGACCCTAACACAGAGACTATCCTTTAACAACTAAAAAATCAGGGGCGCACAGCCGTGCGCCCCTGCATATGTACGTTTCTGGCGACTACCTAATCATCATCGTCGTCGTCATCGTTGCCGCGGTTGTTCCCACGTTCGTTATCATTATTTTGGCTTCCGTTGTTATTGTTACCCTGGTTGGAATTCGAGTTTTGCTGGCCCCGGTCGTTGTTCGACTGAGAGGGGCCAGGTGTAGTAATCGAAGGCGCGTCGCCGCTCCGAGCCACATCGGCAGGCACTTGTCCCGGATTATACCTACTAAGGCCGGCTACTGCAAGGTCGGATGAGCATCTGCCGCTTACACAAGCGGTTAGGTTAGTCAGACCGGGCGGTCTTTCGAAGTTCTTCACTGATACGCCTTCATGAGCCGCAGCCATGAATGCTTTCCAGATCGGGCCGGCCGTTCCGGAAGCAAATGAGTCAGTCCTCATAAACGTGCCGTCCGAGTTTCCTACCCAGATCGCAACCGCGATATCGGGAGTGTAGCCTGCTATCGTCGCATCGCGGAATTTTTCGCTGGTGCCGGTCTTGACCGCAGCAGGGCGCCCGACAGTGAGACCGCTCCAGGTGATCACTTCCTTTGAAAGGATATCGGTGATGATGTAGGAGGCAGCCGCCGGTACTACTTCTTTCTCTTCGGGCTGATCGAATTCGTAAAGCACCTTGCCCTCAGAGTCCTCGACGTGGAGGACGGCAACCGGGTCGAGTTCCCTGTAGCCATCGGGGAACTCCTCACCGCTTTCCAAATCGCCGACCGAGGGCATGCCGCTCATCACGCCATTGTTCGCGAGCACCGAGTAGGCGTACGCCAGATCCAACAGATGCAACTCGCCTCCACCTATTGTTAGCGAAGGCCCGTAGAGGCTCCTATCCTGCAAGCCTGTGATACCCATCTTATGGAGCGTGTCGATGACGTTGTCCACACCAACGTCGATCATCGACCGTACGGCTGGCACATTCATGGACTCGGATAGCGCTTTACGCATGGTTACCGGCCCCAGATACCGGTCGTTCCAGTTCTGTACCGTGCCGCGATCGGCATTGCAAATCGGAGGGCACGGGATCGGCCGGTCCCAAAGTATGGTGCCGGCGCTCCACCCCTGAAGAAGCGCTGTCAGATAAGTAAACGGCTTCATAGTGGAACCAGGAGAGCGATCGCGAGTGGCAACGTTAACTTCGCCATCAACATCGCTTCGCCAGTAGTCCCGGCTACCTACCATTACTAGTATCTCCCCCGTCTCAGGATCGATGGCGACCAGCGAGCCATTGTGCGCGTTATAAGTATTCTCAACTGAACTAATATGATCTTGGACTATAGTTTGCGCTCTGTTCTGCAGTTGTAGATTGAGGCTAGTGGTGATCTTCAGACCACCTGTTGATATGAGAGTCTCGCAGTCTGTCCCTTGCGGCACATCCAGATATCCCCGTTCGCACATTCGCTTCAACGAGTCCCTTACGTAGAAAACGAAGTGGGGCGCATTTAGCGGAAAGTCGGATGCGATGAAAGTTAACTCCTGCTCCTTTGCCGCTTGTGCTTCCTCAGCGCTGATATGTCCGTGCTGGACCATAAGGTCTAACACCTGGTGCTGGCGATTTATAGCTGCCTCGTAGTTCTCTGATAGCGTCGGAGTGTAGTAGCCAGGCGCTTGAGGTATACCGGCCAACAGTGCTGATTCAGCTAAGTTCAAATCCATGGCAGATTTGTCGAAGTACCTTTTAGCGGCTGCCTCGATCCCGTAGGCGAAGTTCCCGTAGTACAGCTGATTAAGGTACCACTCCAGTATTTGGTCCTTCTCGTACCGCTTAGTAAGCTCTAGCGCTAAAACCACTTCCTTGAGCTTACGCGATAAAGTACGTTCAAACCTCTCTTCCTCAGGTATATATACGTTCTTCACTAACTGCTGTGTGATAGAGCTTCCACCTGTGCCATCGAAGAAATTTTCGTTCACGCCTGGGAAAAGGTTCTCATACGCCGCCCTGGTCAACCCTTTTATGTTGATGCCCGGGTTGTTGTAGAAGCTCGCATCTTCGGTCGATATCGTGGCTTTGATCATCCACGGCGATATCTCTTCCAGCTTCACTGGATTCCGCAATCCCCCAAGGGGGTCCAAGAACTGATACAGGAATTCACCATTACGATCGTATATCTGGCTTGGGCCTATGCTTACGTTCTCGATTACATTTTCCGCGGGGTCCAGTTCATCAGTGTAGCTCTGGTACAGTGCCGTGGCGCCAGCAACGGCTACACCCGATGCGACCACGAAGAAAAGACCGATAAACGCTATCGCCCATAGCCAGCGCTGAGCTTTGGACGTCTGGTGGCTATGAAGCAGCCGTATTGCGCTCAGGCGCTGAAAACGCCTATGTTTGCGGCCGTTCCCGTTATGGTTATAGCTATGCCTAGTGGCCATTTACACCTCAATTCTGTGAGCTCGCAAAACGGCAATAACGTCCGCAGAAGAGGAGCGGAAGGAGCAACCCAAATATCCGACTTTACACATTACAAATTCGTAAAACCAGTTCGTCACAAATCTAGCCTTCATTACATAAGGCACTCATAAGTAAAAACGAACGAAGGCAGCAAACGGAGCACTCCCGGCACAGGCGATGAAGCGCAGCGTGAAGTGATGGACTAAATGCTTGCTCTGAGGCGCGGACTTGGGCTAGCGGTCTTGGGAGACAGGCTCCGCTCGCGTAGACATATTGTGATGAGCGAAGTAGTTCATCCCCGGTAACGTCTCTAATCGCCGGTACTTAGGGTTTAACAGAGCAACTATAAGAACACAGATTGAAATTATCACGCCTGCCGTGGCAAGAGTCGCTTGGGGACCGATCTCCTCTGCCGCAATAGTCATGGGCAAAGAAGCGATGGGCATGAACGACCAGGTCATCATATAGACACTCATTACGCGCCCATGGTACTCCGGTTCGGCGTACATCATTACTAACGTATTGTTGATAGACATGAAGATAGTGCCGCAGAAGCCCATCAGCATTAAGCCCACAAGCGCAAATTCGAAGCTCATAGCCGAAGCGAAGGTAAGTAGAAAGAGGCCGAAGCCTATACCAGCCACAAGCTGCATTTGTGACTTGCGAGGGTTGGCCGACATGGTGCTAATAACCAGCGATCCCACAAGCGCTCCCAGGCCAGCAAAGGTTGACATCATGCCCAGACCCTCAGCTCCGACGTGATGGACTGTCCGAGAGAAAAGCGGCAGTAGCGTCATGTAAGGCATACCCAGCATCGTAACGACGAATGCCAATCCGATGAGGGTCGTGAGGACGGAACTGGCGCGGATGTACCGCAGTCCCTCGCCGATCTCTTCGGTCATCGCCCTAGGTACGCGGTCCTTAGGTACGGCACTGTGCGGCAGCCTAAACAAGGTCAGGACCACTATTAAATAAAAGAAGGCTATCAGGTAGAAAACGCCGGTTAAGCCGAAAAAGGCGAGGGCTATCAGCACGCCAGCGATCGAGGGCGCGGCGATACGAGTGAGATTCATGGCAGCGTTGCTGAGGGCTATGCCGTTCATCAGGTCTCGCTCGCTTAGGATCTCTGCCAGAAGCGCCTGGCGAGCAGGCATGTTGAAAGCAAAGATTGCGCCTTGAAATAGGCCAAGAGCGAAGAGATGCCACACCTCGATAACATCGATGTGCACCAAAATAGCGTTCGTTAAAGCCAAAACGCCCATCAGCACCTGAGAAGCGATAAGGATGCCCCGCTTCTCAAGGCGGTCAGCGACCGCGCCACCCACTAGTCCGAAGACCATCTGGGGTATACCCCAGGCCAACGCAACCAGGCCTAAGGCAATAGCTGAATCGCCGGTGATCTCCGCAGTCAGCCAACCGCGAGCGATCTGCTGCATCTGCATAGCGGAGAACGATGCGAGCATGGAGAACCAAAGTATGCGGTAATCCAGGTTGCTAAAAGCGGAAAAGGTCTTTCGCCACCCGTGTAGCTGGCTTTCCGTCTCAGCGTGCGCTACGTCCATATCACCCTTCGCAGTCCCACATCAACTCCGCTCGCAGCATAAATATACTAAATAACAATAAGGCTTCCAGGAGATTTAGTCTATAAGCTCAACCAGGATTCATGTCTAAATACGAATAATTCTAACACACTAAACAAATCTCCGGCTAAAATATTAGCGTAATAAGTGATAGAGCAGGAAATTTAAGAATTCCATAGCTTTATATTGACAGTTACCGATCCATACTATATAAAGACTACATCAATGCATTAGGGCCGATCCCATTAGTACGGCTGTTTACTTACTGATAAGTTAAAACTATACTTTGCTTAGGAGTTGTAAATAGCACCCAGTGCGAGATCCTAAATATTTTTGCCGTACTTATTGTCTGATGCGGCATTTGCCTTTATACTATGGCGCAAAATTAGAAAGTGGTCCCAGAAAAAGTAAATAGTAGGGGGTAAGTGAGCCATGCAACAATATATCGCCCGTAGAGCGCTCCTCATTATACCCACCATGCTTTTGGTGAGTATTTTCGTCTTCGGTATGGTGCGGGTCCTGCCCGGCGATGTGGTACTGGCGCAACTCTTTGATGCTCCCCAATTCAGGCCTGAGGACGAAGCACGGCTACGCGAAGAGCTTGGTTTGAATACCCCCGCGCCCGTCCAATACGTCGAATGGATAGGCGGAGTAGTACGAGGCGACCTTGGGGATTCCCTGTGGACGGGACGGGACGTTGCGAGCGAGATCTGGAAGCGCATGCCCGTTACCTTTGAGCTGGCTATAATGACGTTCATGATCTCCCAAATTATCGCCCTTACCGTGGGGGTGATTTCAGCGATTAGACAGGACTCTGCGATCGACTACATCTTACGAGTGTTTGCTATTGGAGGACTCTCGATACCTTTCTTCTGGATTGCTACATTAGTAATAGTTTTGGGCGCTAGATATTTCGGATATTTACCTCCACTTGTTTATCAGTCCTTTGTGGATGATCCTCTAGGGAACCTTCAACAATTTATAGTCCCTGCTGCTATCCTAGCCTTCGGTGGTTCGGCAACGACCATGCGCATGATGCGATCGTCGATGCTCGAGATCCTACGTCAGGACTACATTCGCACCGCCTGGTCGAAGGGTCTTCGTGAGCGACAAGTAATCTACCGCCACACACTCCGCAACGCGTTCCTTCCAGTAGTAACGTTACAAGGCGCCCAGATAAGCTTCCTCCTAACGGGAAGCTTGATAGCCGAGATCATCTTCAACCTCCCCGGCACTGGTCGCTTGGCTTATGACGCCGTGATTAACCGTGACTACACGATGATCCAAGGCATCGTTTTAGTCTTTGGAACATTGTTTGTAGTGATCAACTTGGTCGTCGACCTGATTTATGCGTGGCTCGATCCTCGCATCCGCTATTAGAAGCAGAAACCGTTAAAGAGGAGGTCAACAATGGCTGAAGAGACACGTAATGTACAGGGAAGCGGTGAAGCCGCTGTAACGACGCTAGGCCGTTATGCGGAACGATCATCGCCTATTACCAGCTTTGGCCGCGTCGTCTGGAAGTTCGCGCGTCACAAGCCCCTCGCTTTTGTGGGTGCTGTTATACTTGTGGCATTACTAGTGATCGCGATAGGGGCCGACCAGTTCGCTCCGTACGATCCAGTCCTCACGTCTTCGGACACGCTGGAGGGGCCAAGCGTCGACCACTTGATGGGCACCGACCAATTAGGGCGAGACGTTTTCAGCCGTATCATTTGGGGATCCCGGCCCTCGCTCTTTACCGGCTTCATGGTCGTCTCTGTTGTGGCCGTGTTCAGTCTATTGCTAGGTCTCACTTCCGCCTATCTGGGCGGTCTTTTCGACCTCACCATTCAGCGCGTCGTTGACGCTTTCATTGCCTTCCCGTCAGTGCTATTCGCTCTCACTTTCTTAACGATTTTCAAGGGCGGTATTCCGTTAGGGCCAATAGATATAGAACCCGTCAGATGGAGTACGCCTTTGATGATCGTGGTGGGGCTGATCATCATTCAGACGCCCCTTAGCTCCCGTATCATTAGAGGCGCCACGTTCGGAATTATCAACACGCCGTACGTGGAAGCGGCAAAGGTCGTCGGCGCCAGCACTCCGCGTATAATCCTACGTCACCTGGCCCCGAACGTATTCCCTGTTGTGATCGTCATCGCTTCGGTACAGCTAGGCAGTATTATCCTGATCGAAAGCTCGCTCAGCTTCCTTGGCCTTGGGCTGCCCCCTCCGCATCCAAGCTGGGGCGGCATGCTTCAGGGGAGCGGCCGCGCTTACATGGAGATAGCGCCCGGGCTGGCGATCTTCCCAGGTGTCGCTATCAGCCTTGCGGTGCTGGCCTTTAACCTCTTCGGCGATGGGCTGCGGGACATCCTAGACCCACGGCTCAGGGGCGCTGCAGGCCGAGCGAATTTCGCTGGAGGCCGTTAGGCTACAGAACGCATAGCAGTAATGAAAGACTCCCGCTGTATGGCGGGAGTCTTTCATTTAGAAGCGAACGGCCATTGACATGGTCAGCCATGTCACACTAATCTTGTGGCGAATGACTAACAACGGAGCCGGCGGGCTTATAGCGTTTATGGGCGGCAACGAATTCCGTCCGAACTGCCGGGATATGGATAAAGCGCTGCTTTCGATGACCGGCCTCAACCAGCCAAGCGCCGTAATCATCACCACGGCAGCCGATGAATATCCGCAGCTCGCGGCTCAAAATGGCATAACCTATTTTAAAAGCCTGGGAATAAAGGCGAGCGCCGCGATGATTTTGCATAGGAGCGACGCCGAACAAGCGGCTCTCGTCCAGAGCCTCCACGATGCAGACATCCTGTATCTCACAGGCGGCAATCCGGTGTATCTACTTCAGACCCTGGTGGGCACGCTTGCCGAAGACGCGATCCGTGAACACGTGCGTCGCGGTAAACTTATAGTCGGGTCCAGCGCCGGCGCCATGCTCCTCGCCGACAAGATGGCCAGCAGGCGCTTAAACTGGCAGAAAGCGCTCGGCCTCATACCTCGCGTCGGCGTGTTGCCTCACTTCGAAGACGTCCCGCGAGACGAAATCGAAGAGCGCCGAAAAGAGCTGGAGGAGACCGCTGTGCTACTGGCGATAGACACTGCAACCTGCTGTGTTGGCCCAAATGTCGAAGGCGGCTGGCAAGTACTGGGCGAGGGCCGTGTCGGAGTCTACTTGGCCAGCGGTGAAGAGACTATTTACAGGACAAGGGAACAGTTCTTACTCGCAAGCGTTTGAGGAGAAGGCTGCTATGACAACTTTACTGAACGTAGGACGCCCGGCAGGCCACGTTGAGGGACCGGAGAAAGTTACCGGCCGCGCGAGATACACTGCCGACATCAACCTGCCTGGCATGCTTTACGGGAAGTGTCTGCGAAGCCCGTATCCCCACGCTCGCATTGTCTCCATCGACACCAGTCGCGCTCGTCAATTGCCGGGCGTTGTCGACGTAATCACTGCCAACGACATACCCCATATCCTCATAGGACGTTCGATCCATGATTGGCCGGCCCTGGCACACGACCGTGTGCGCTTTATCGGCGATAAGGTTGCTGCGGTTGCAGCCGAATCGAAGGAGATCGCTGAAGAGGCGATCGCCCTTATCGACGTGCAGTACGAGGAACTTCCAGCGGTCTTCGACACTTTCGAAGCGATGCAGGACGATGCCCCTCTTCTCCACGAAGACATGGCCTCGTACGATGGCGTTCCACAGCCCATATCGCCCCTTCGTAACGTCGTTTCGCAAGCCTTCCATCGTCACGGCGACATCGAAGCCGGTTTTGCTCAGGCGGACAGGATCTTCGAGCATACGTTTACGGTCCCGGCCGTCCACCAATGGTACCTGGAACCGCAAGGCATGCGCTGTGCAGATCGAAGCGGATGGCAAGGTCAACGTCTGGCTATCTAACAAGCGCCCGTTTCTCATGCGGAGCAAGTTGTCTAAAGCTCTCGGAATATCAGAGGAGCAGATAAGGATCAACTTGGTGCCCATTGGCGGCGACTTCGGGGGCAAAGGTTCACTGATGGACAGCGTCCTTGCCTACTACCTCGCGAGGCGCACGGGCCGGCCGGTGAAGTTCGTTATGACGTATACGGAAGAGATGACGGCCGGCAACCCCCGCCACTCAGCGCATATCACGATCCGCAGCGGCGTTACCGACGATGGCCGCATCACGGCGAGGCAGGCGAGGGTGGTCTTCAACATCGGGGCGTACGGAGCACAGAATCCCGCGCCTAACGTCAACCTCCACGGCTCAGCGTCCGCTGGCGGCCCGTATCGCGTGCCGAACGTCGATATCGAAAGCCTTTGCGTTTACACGAACACGTTGCCAAGAGGCAACGTGCGAGCGCCCGGCGTTCCGCAGACGGTCTTCGCCCTGGAGAGCCATCTGGATATCATCGCCAGCGAACTCGGCTTCGACCCTCTGGATTTTCGACTGCGGAATGTCCTAGAAGAAGGCGACGTAGGCCCGCTCGGCGAAAAGCGACGCGGGATCAACGTCAAAGAGACGCTACAGACCGCAGCGGATGCTATCGGCTGGGGTAACGATAAAGCACCGAACATCGGGCGCGGCATCGGCCTTTACGAACGCGGGCCGGGAGGCGGCCCTTCCAACACCGACCTGACGATAGATGCGAAGGCGCATATAACGCTGCTCACCGGCGTGCCGGACACCGGCACCGGGTCACACACGATCCTACAGCAGATCGTCGCCGAGGAGTTGCAGACTTCGCTCGATGCCGTAACCGTAATCGTCGGTAGCACCGACGTAGCGCCATACGATCCCGGCATCGGTGGCAGTCGCGTCACCCATTCGGCCGGTCAGGCGACCCTCGAGGCCGGCCGTAACCTTCGCTCCGCGTTATCTGAGATAGCTGCCCGGCTCTTCGAGTGTCCGCCAGAGGATGTCGAACTGGTCGAAGGGCGATTCAAGGCAAACGGACAATCCCTCAGTCTGCTGGAGTTGATGGAGCGTGCCGAGCGACTCGGCGAAACTCCCATAGCGCGCAGCGGGAAATACGCGCCGGAGAGTCGCCCGGACGTTACTTCCTTCTGCGTACAGATGGCCGAGGTGGAGGTTGACCCCGAGACGGGACAGGTGAAAGTTCGCAGGATCGTCTCTGCGCATGACGTCGGCACGATAATCAATCCGCTCACCCACCAGGGACAGATAGACGGCGGCGTAGTACAAGGTCTAGGCCAGACAACCTTAGAGAACATAGAAATAGATGGCGGTATAGTCACAACCGCTAACCTGGGCGATTACAAGCTGCCCAACATAGCCGACATCCCGGAACTGACGACGGTCCTGATCGAGAACAATAACGGCCCGGCGCCTTACGAAGGCAAAGCGATCGGCGAGCTGGCCAACAACGCTATCGTGGGCGCTATCGCCAACGCGGTTTACGATGCGGTCGGTATCCGGCTGACGGAATTACCCGTCACGGCGGAGAAGGTGTACGAAGCGCTGCAAGCGAAGCGCGAACCATGAGCAGCGCATCCCGCTCACCCCGAGCTTGTCGAGGGGCATTGTCAGTAGCAGAGCAAAGTCTGCGGGTTGAAACCCGCAGCAACCTGACGTGAAGCTGAGGGATTGTCCCTCAGAGATCTTTAACATCTGCCTTTGGCGAAAGCCTGCCGAAAGGGCATATCGAGTAGGAGCATGGCATGCCATGCCCTACCAACGGCTTCGGAAGGGCGGTTCGCGAACCGCCCCTACCAACCGCTGCGAGTATTCAGACGCATCCGTTAATCCGTTATCAATCCGTTGACAGGGGCGCGCCTCAGTACAAAAACAACACCACCTTGACAGCCCTTCGGGAGCTACATATCATCTCAGCCAAGACCAACAATGAGTAAGGAGGACAGAATGCAACTAACCCTGGCAGAAGCTAATGAGATCGTGGCGGGCGCCATAGCGAAGGCTGAAGAGTTGGGAATAAAGATCAACATCTCCGTCGTTGACGGAGGCGCAAGGCTGTTAGCTTTCGCCCGCATGGACAGCGCCCGTTGGGCCGGCCGCTACGGCAGCGAAGGCAAAGCGATCGCCTCCGTCTGCTTCGGCAGGGCGAGCGGTGAGCTTGCCAAGCGTGCCGACACACCGATCGTAAAGGGCATCATCGCTGCTGAGGGCGGCCACGCGATCCCCGGGTTGGGCGCAGTGCCGATCATCCGCGACGACGTGGTTGACGGCGCTTGCGGCGTAGGCGGCGGCACCGGCGAACAGGACGAGGATTGCGCTCGCGCGGGCGTCGCGAGGATAGGCGTCGAAGCGGCTGCGACAACAGCGTAACACGTTACGGACATGACTATAGGCACGGCTTCGGCCGTGCCTACTCGTTTTCAAGAGGACTATATGAAGAAGAGCACAATTGGGATAATGGAGATGACGCCAAGAAACGCAGCAAAGCCCATCCGGCTTTGCGTCACACGATGCGCAGTAACAACTACAGCCTTAGAGTAAGGCTTGTACAAGAGAAGCAAGACCACCAGTGAGACCGCTCCGCCTATCGCCATCTCCGTAAAGACGATCGTGAACGCGCGCGGCGCGTCGAGAAGCAACGCCGCTATGACAGTATCCACCCAGGTCGATATGTTCGCGCCCATAACGTAAGGCACGATTCGCTCGCGCTTGACGTACCCTTTTAGCGACAGCGGGATTAGGAGCGTTAACGATAGCGAAACGGAAAGAGTGACGGCTGTGACACCGAGGCCAAGCAAGAACATGGAGAGCGGATGATGAAGGAAGTTCTGCATCCGTTCCATCTTGAGGGTAGGCTGTTCTAAATTCGGGAGCGCTCTATCGAAGATGCTAAAGGCACTGAGCAAGACGCCGACCCCTATGACGAACATGAATAGGGCGTGTAGATGTTCGTCCGCCCTGCTTATCAAGGGATCGTAGATCGTGTCGATGAACGAAGTGATCGCGCCCGGTGTTGATACTTCGATCGAATCGAACCAGCCGGCCTTCAATGCAAGGATGCCAAGCGGCAATACTGGCAGCCACAGCGTAATAGCAGTAAGCAAGGCGACCACGCCGATATAAAGTCCATCGGCAGTGCGCTTATGCGTCAGATACATGATGAAGCCGACGAAGAGGACGATGAACGACGCGCCGAGCCTGGAACCGTTGAGCATCGCGAACGCCTCAATGTCCGAGATAGTGCCGCCGGCGAAAAGGCTAAGCGAGATGGCAGCGACCGGAGAACCGCTCATCACAGCATAGGCGCCCAGCCAGCCGAAGCCTAGGAGATTGTGGACGCCATCAGCATCGACGCTAGTGAGTATGGGCCGAAGGCCCACTGCCCCCTTCTTGAGCAGTTCTAGAGAAAGGACGAAGAGGAAGAGGCCTACAGTCGAGTAAGCGATCCTGCTTACTACGAAAGCGCCTCTGGACAGACGTCGTTGAGAGCCTCCGACAACGGCTTCGAGGCGGTGCGGCAAGCTATCCACGCCGCCACTGTGCAGATCTAGCCGTGCTGTGACTCGCTCGTTGGCGTTATTGGTTTCCACTTGGCGACATCGCCTAGGTGCGCATCGAATCGATAAGGATCTGAGCTACTTCGGGGCGGCTGAATTCAGGCGGCGGCAGTTCACCGTCCGCCAGCATCTGTCTGACCTTGGTGCCGGAAAGGCTCATCTTTTTCGAATCGTCATGAGCACACGTCTTGTCACTCGCCATACCGCCACATTTGTAGCAGTAGAAGCTATTTTCGAAGAAGAGAGGCGTTATGCCGAGTTCGCCAGCGGCAAATTCGGCGAAGATGTGCTGTGCATCGTACGTGCCGTAGTAGTTGCCGACGCCAGCGTGATCGCGGCCGACGATGAAGTGCGAGCAGCCGTAGTTCTTGCGGACGAGGCTGTGGAAGATCGCTTCGCGCGGCCCGGCGTACCGCATCGCCGCAGGGTTCACCGAAAGCAGAGTCCGCGACTGCGGGTAGTAGTTCGAAAGCAACGCCTCATAGCAGCGCATGCGCACATCGGCGGGGATGTCGTCGCTCTTCGTCTCGCCGACAAGCGGGTGAAGAAGCAGGCCGTCCACGATCTCCATCGCACACTTCTGGATGTACTCGTGGGCACGATGTACGGGGTTGCGCGTTTGAAAGCCGACGACCGTCCGCCATCCGCGCTCGGCGAAAGCAGCGCGGGTCTGCGCAGGCGTCAGGCGGTACTGCTGGAAGTCGTCATGTGCAGGCAGGCGTAGCGCTGTAACCGGTCCGCCAAGAAGCACGTCGCCCTGCCGGTAGACGGCAGCTACGCCGGGGTGCGCTTCTTCAGTGGTGCGATAGACCTGCTGCGCCTCGTCCTCTTTGTCGTAGCCGTACTTCTCTTGCAGGCGCAGGGTGGCCAACAGCACTCCGCTTTCATCCGCCAGCGCTACTTCTTGACCCTCAGTTAACTTCGAAGCCTCTCCGGCATCGACCGCCAACGTTATGGGTATAGACCACGGCAGGCCGTTCTCAAGGTGCATATCCTTGACGACGCGTTCGTAGTCGTTGCGGGTCATAAAACCCTCAAGCGGACTGAAGCCGCCGTTGGCGAGAAGCTCTAGATCGGAGACAGTCCGCGCGTTTAGCTGCAAGCGCAGTAGGCCCTT
>WHTN01000048.1 GCA_009377715.1 Dehalococcoidia bacterium
TGCTTTTAGCGGCCGCAGCCGTGCCGTCGGGCTGGCTTGCTCTCAGCGCGATCTCGCCGGAGGGTTTTCGATTGGGTGTGAGGGGAAGTGCAACGCCGCCGATAGCCTTGGTGACGAACATCGCTATACCGTGGACGCTGGTCTATGGCATCGCCGGGCTAGCGGTCATAGCCGGTTCATTATTGCCTTGGGGGACAGACGTCCACGCTGGCGTCCGCGTCAACGGCATTGAGGCGGGTGAAGGCGTTATCACGCTGCTGATGGGCGTCGCAATGCTCTTAATGGCCGGGGGCATGCGCCGCATGCCTTGGGCGAAGACATCGCCCGCGGGCAGCTTACTACAGTTCGCGGCCAGCTCGGTGGCTGCCTTCATAGCCTTCTTCGAGATCATCAACGCCGTTGCGATGGACGACTTCTGGCTTCGCAACCCGAGCTGGGGACTGGCACTTCTCGCAGCGGCGTCGATGACAGCGTTCCTAGCATCGATAACCGAGAGTACGCCTGTTGGGAAGGAAGAGGGAAGAGGGAAGTAGGAAGGACGGAGAAGGGCTGTTCTCCGCTCACCCGTCTACGAAGGAGACCGTTGGGGCGAGTAGCTGCAGGTCTTTAGACCTTAGGTCTGCTTCGCTCTGACAGGTCAAAGACCCTGCAACTACGAGGAGGGGTCTGCCTTTCACTACTTGTGGTCGCCGCTACGTAAGCGTGTAAACGCTTGCGAGCGTTTCTGGCAGTTGCGGTACGGTGTCGTAGTCCAATAGATCTTCCGGAGCGACCCAGCGCATCTCAGAATGCTCCCGATCTAAAATGCACCTTTTCCGAATTCAGGGCTTTGAAAAGAAATGGATGGACGAGCCAAAGCTGGCCGCCCCCGGGTCATCTACGGGCAAAGTCGGTCCGGTGCGAAGTAACTCTACGTCGCCTTCCGTCAGGCCGACCTCTTCCGCGAGCTCGCGATATGCATCGTCCAGCGTTTCGCCCTCACGATAGCCGCTTACGCTTCCCCAGCGACCGCAATAGCTTCCGACTTTGTCACTGCGGAGGAGAAGAAGGGATATGCTCACCTTCCTCCGAACCGTTCTTCAAAAGAAAACAGGTGACAACTTCCGTACGCTCTATGGTCACAGTAAGAAGAAGTATACGCCGTCGCTCTGAGCGGTGCTATACTCGTTAGGTGTTAAAGTGACCGAGGCAGACCTGAAGGTCTGCAGCTACGATTAGCAATGAGCAATACTACTACCGTCTTGCCGGAAATGATCCAGGCCTTGTTAGATCCACGGATCTATCCGCATCCGGTTGACGAAGTAGAGTTGCTCCAAACGCACATCTCGTTCGTCTTGCTGGCCGGCGAATACGTCTACAAAATCAAGAAGCCAGTCGACTTCGGTTTCCTAAATTTCAGCACGCTGGCGAGGCGCCGCTACTACTGCCAGCAAGAGATCACCTTAAACAGCCGCCTCTGCCCGGAGATCTACCTCGGCATCGTCCCGATAGTAGAAGACAAGGGCGAATACCACCTAGGCGGACGCGGGCGTATAGTCGAGTATGCAGTGAAGATGGCTCGTCTACCTCGTGAGGGTATGATGGACTATCTACTGGCTGAAAATAAAGTGACAAAGGATATGGTTGAGGCGCTGGCCGACAAGCTCGCCAACTTTCACGAGCGCTCTGCAACTGGGCCCGCAATCGCGCGGCAGGGCTCGTTGCGCACTGTCGCTTTCAACTGGGAGGAGAACTTTAAACAGACGGAAGCGAACGTCGGCATCACGATAAGCGCTAAGCAGTACCGCTATCTGCAGGCTTACGTATCAGCGTTTATGCAGAGACACCGCTCGCTTTTCCGAAAGCGCATCGCCGAGGGCCACATTCGCGACTGCCACGGCGATCTCCGTGCCGCTGCGGTATGCTTCACCGACGACATCTGCGTCTTCGACTGCATCGAGTTCAGCCGCCGCTTCCGCTATTCGGACGTTGCTTCTGAAGTGGCGTTTTTAGCGATGGACCTCGACGTCAATGGCCACACCGAACTCGCCCAAACGTTCGTCGACCGTTATGTTAAGACCAGCGGCGACGGCGATCTCTTGAATCTACTCGATTTCTACCGCTGTTACCGGGCCTACGTCCGCGGCAAGGTCGAAGGATTCACTCTGGGCCAGCCGGAGATCGACGCTGAGACGAAGGATAAGACTTTAGACGCTTGCAAACGCTACTTCGCTCTCGCTTGCGACTACGCCTCGCCCAGCCAGCCGCCGCTGCTGCTCATCACCTGCGGCCTGGTAGGCACGGGCAAGTCGGCGCTGGCGAACGGCATCGCTAGCAAATTCGACATGGATGTAATCTCGTCAGACGTCGTCCGCAAGGAACTTGCCGGCATCGCTTCCCAGGACCACCGCTACGAGCCCTACCAACGCGGCATCTACTCGCGCCAGTTCACCCAACGGACGTATAAAGTGATGTTCGACCGCGGGCGAGAGCTGTTGAGGCAAGGGCGGTCGGTGATCCTTGACGCTACGTTCTCGCAGAAGCAGCAGCGAGAACAGGCGCATCGTCTGGCCGGAGAGGCAGGCGCTCTTTTCTTCTGCGTGGAAGCCGCAGCGGATGAAGCAACGGTACGCCAGCGTCTAGAGCAACGGACGCATGACCCCTCGGCCGTCTCAGACGCCGGTTGGGAAGTATACGAGGCGCAGAAAGCGACCTTTGAGCCCGTCAACGAGTTTGACGACTGGCAGCAAATGATCCTTTACACCGGTTGGGGCATCGATCGCAGTATCAACTATGCAGTCGAGGCTCTTGACGGGCGGGTGTTGCCAACCGGTGTCCGATAAGCGGTCGCCTTGACAGCTTTCGACCCCCAACGTAAGATTTGATCGAATCGGCTTCATCATATGCCGCTCTCTAGTGGCTTAACTTTGAGCTTTTTGACAGGAGGAGGTGTCCTAAGATGATCACGCTTTCCGCCATTAAAGCCGACGTAGGTAGCATTGGCGGCCACACCAGGCCTAGCGAAGAGATGCTTGATGAGGTCAGGCATATACTAACGCAGAAGATCTCACAGGGGCTAGTTATCGATGGGCTAATCACCTATACCGGTGATGACATAGCTATCATCTGCACCCATCAACTAGGCACCGGCAACCAGGAGATCCATCTCGGCCTCGCCTGGCAAGCCTTCCTCGCGGCAACCGAGATAGCCAAAGAGCAGGGAAACTACGGCGCTGGGCAAGACCTTTTGGTGGACGCTCCATCCGGCAACGTGCGCGGGGCCGGCCCGGGTGTTGCCGAGATCGAATTCGAGATCAACCCGGAGGGCGGCTACCGCCCGGCGGAGTCATTTATGGTCTTCGCCGGAGACAAATGCGGTCCGGGCGCTTACAACCTACCGCTCTACCTCGCTTTTTGCGACCCAATGCACGACGGTGGCCTTCTCCTCAACCCGCGCATGCACCAAGGCTTCACTTTTACCGTTATTGACATGGACCACAAAAGCCAGGACACGGACCGCGTGATCCGGCTGGATGTGCCAGAGCGTATCTGGGACGTGGCGGCGTTGCTGCAAAACCCCGACCGTTACGCTGTAGAGGCGATACATTCGCGATTCGCGCCGAATGAGCAGATCGTATCGGCGGCAGCGACCCGCTTGCACAACATCGCCGGCCGGTACACCGGTAAGGACGACCCGATCGCTATCGTGCGTAATCAGGGCATCTTCCCAGCGCCAGAAGAGCTACTGGAGCCTTACGCCACTATCAACCAGATCATTACAGGCGACGCACGCGGCTCGCACAACATGCCGCAGATGCCAGTCGCTATAAACACAGAGGTCGCCGGTCCATACTGTCTGCCCCTTATCTCTTGCCTCGGCTTCTCGATGAACGCGGAGGGCAAGTTTGCGAGCCGTTACGTCGACTTCTTCGGCAACTCCGCTTGGGACTATGCCCGGCTCGAGGCCCAGCGCCGCGCTGCGGAGTTCCGACGGCAGGGCTTCTTCGGTGTCACCATGGCCCAGCAGGCGGAGATCGCCTACACAGGCCTGGTAGACACCTGGAACGCGCTGGATTCCGAATTCGAAAACCGCCACGAGAAGGAAGTCGCACGCCGCTAAAGCCGGCAAACAGCACTTTTAACGAGACTCGCGCTGTGCCCAAGCTTTTGCTCGCCACGAGCAATCCCGGCAAACAACGCGAGTTTCGCGTTCTGCTCGCCGATAGTAGTTGGGAGATCGTTACGCCGCAAGAGCTTCACCTATCCCTCCCCGACGAAGAAAAAGAGACTAATTACGAAGAAAACGCTATAATAAAGGCAGAAAACGCCGCCCGCGCCTCCGGCCTTATGGCCCTGGCCGATGATTCCGGTATCGAAGTCGATGCGTTGACTGGCGCTCCCGGCGTGCTTTCGGCCCGCTTTGGCGGCCCCGGGCTGGATGATACGGGACGGTTGAACCTAATGCTGGAGCAGCTGGAGGATGTGCCGGACGGAAGGCGCAGCGCTCGTTATAGAGCGGTTATCGCGATAGTCCAGTCGAGCGGTGAGACGAGGACCTTTGAGGGAACATGTGAGGGCATGATCGGCCGAAGTCCGGTTGGAGATGGGGGCTTCGGGTACGATCCAATCTTTTACATACCGGTGCGAGGCAAAACGATGGCCGAACTGACGATGGAGGAGAAGAACGAGATCAGCCACCGAGCAGTAGCAGCAAAAAAAGCTGTGGAATATTTGAGATCGCTTGCGGCTTATGGTTCGACAGGTGCATCCTGAGCTTACCGAAGGGATCACGATGAGCGGTTGGATCACTCACCCTGAGCTTGTCGAAGGGCAACTCTAAGTAGCATGGATAGAGACCGTAAACTAGACACAGATTTCATACCGCTTTCCCTAGTTGGTAGCGAAAGCCCCGGCTGGGACGGCGAGTGGCGCGACGGTGCGCTCGCGGACGGCTTCAGCCGCCCGATCAAGAACTTGCGCATCTCCGTCACCGACCGCTGCAACTTCCGTTGCACCTACTGCATGCCGGAGGAAGGTCTAACCTGGCTGCGCCGCGACCAGATCTTGTCGTACGAAGAGATCGAACGGCTAGCGCGCATCTTCACGGACGTGGGCGTCGAGGAGATACGGCTGACCGGCGGCGAGCCGACCGTGCGCGCCGACCTGCCGGTGCTGGTCGAGAAGCTATCACGGCTGCCGCTCAATAGCCTAAGCCTCACGACGAACGGCTTTCGCCTCAAAGAGTTATGTAAAGACCTCGTCGACGCCGGTCTTGAGCGCATCAACGTCAGCCTCGATACGCCGGTCGCCGAGAAGTTCGTCCACATCACGCGACGCGACGCGCTGCCGCAGGTGCTCGCTGGGCTAGAGGAGTGCGAGAAGTACCCGCAGTTGAGGCCCATCAAAGTCAACGCCGTCGCCGTGCGCGGCTTCTCCGAGGAGGACGTGCTCGCTTTCGCCGAACTCGCCCGCAACAGGCCGTACGTCGTGCGCTGGATCGAGTTCATGCCGCTCGACGCGGACGGCGCTTGGGACCGCGACGATGTGCTCACGGGCGCCGAGATCAAGGCGATCATCGAGACGCGCTACCCCCTCGTGCCCATTGCCGACGACCGCATTCAGGTGGCCCAGCGCTATGCCTTCGCCGACGGCGCGGGCGAGGTAGGCTTCATCAACCCGGTGAGCGAGCCGTTCTGCGCGACTTGCGACCGCATCCGGCTGACCGCCGACGGCCATCTACGCACCTGCCTCTTCTCGACGTGGGAGACCGACCTCAAGACGCCACTGCGCTCGGGCGCCAGCGATGAGGAGATCAAGCAGCTCATCCGCTCCGCGGTCTGGCGCAAGGAGATGAAGCACCACATCAACGACCCCGGCTTCCAACCTGCCTCCCGCTCGATGTCGCAAATCGGGGGATAATTCTCAAAAATGTGGCGAACCCTTGAAGCTACCTAACGCCGATTTAGCGTCAATCCCAAACGAGAAACTTTCAAATTATCTGCTCTCTCCTGAACATCCCATCGGTCGTTATAAATCTGCGTTCTTCGCCTCACTGGGCTATACTAGAAGTGATTGGCACGCATTACAAGGAGACCTACGTTCCCAACACTTGCCCTTAGATGCTGAAGAAGTTGCAACAACCATTTATGGAAGGAAATTTGTCATTTCGGGTCCTATACAGGGGCGAAATGATAGAACGGCAGTGATTCTGTGTGGTTTATCGCCACTGGCGAAGAAGTACCCAGGTTCATAACTGCGTACCCAGGAAACTAGCTATGAGCTTCGAAATTTTGGAATGTGTAGTCCTAAATAAAGACTTGCCTGAAAGCCATCTACGAAGAGGCGATATTGGAACAGTAGTAGAGAAGTACGACCCAGATGGAGTTGAGGTAGAGTTCGTTACACCAACAGGCAAGACACGCGCAGTAGTAACACTAACCACTAGCGACATACGCAGCGTAAGCGAGGACGATATGCTAGCCGTTCGCTCGCTCAGCGATTGATGACCGATGGCCTCCAATCAACAACGTCTTTCCCACATTGACCCCTCCGGCCGGGCACGGATGGTGGACGTGACGCCGAAGGACGATACCGTCCGCGAGGCCGTCGCTAAGGGCAGCGTCTATATGAAGTCGGAGACGCTGACGCTCATACAGTCGGGGCAGGTGGCTAAGGGCAACGTACTCACGACCGCCCAGATCGCCGGCACGATGGCCGCGAAAAAGACGTCGGAGCTTATCCCGATGTGCCACCCGCTTCTCCTCACCGGCATCGACGTCGAGCTGACGCCGGATGAAACCCGCAGCGCCATCGACATCACGGCGACCATCCGCACCACCGGCAAGACCGGTGTCGAGATGGAGGCGCTGACCGCTGTGAGCATCGCTGCGCTGACCATCTACGATATGTGCAAGGCAGTCGACCGGGCGATGCGCATCGGCGATATACGGCTCGTCCACAAAAGCGGCGGCAAGAGCGGCGATATCATTCTGGAATAGCGATCCCGTTCGCTATAGCCCATCTTAGTATGATAAGATAAATGCAGGATTTACTTATTTAAAGGCGTGTCAGCCTAAATCCGGCGAATAATATGTCTACAGCAAACCTACAGTCCACCCGACAAGCGATCATCGATTATCTACGCCTGAGGAGACGGGCAAGCGTCAAGGACCTCGGCGATTTCCTCGGCCTTACCTCCACGGGCATTCGCCAGCACCTCACGGTGCTTGAGCGGGACGGCCTCATCCAGGCGCAGGAGGAGCGGGGACGGGTCGGACGCCCTACCTTCATCTATTCGCTGGCCGAGAAGGCCGACGAGCTGTTTCCGAAGAACTACGACATTCTAGCCAACATCCTCTTGGAGGAGATAAAGTCCACCGACGGCAACGAACGGCTATACGAGATTCTGCACCGCGTCGCCCAGAACATGGCCGATCCGTATTTAACGCGCGTGGAGAACAAGCCGTTGAAGGAGCGCGTCGCGGAAACGGTCCGCATTATGCAGGAGCAGGGCTGCCTGGTGGACTACCAGCAGCAGGGCGACGAGTTCCTCATCAACGAGTACGCCTGCCCTTACTACAACGTCGCCCGTAAGAACCGGGCTATCTGCACAATCGACGTCGAATTCGTCCGTACGCTGACCCACAGCGACACGAGACTCACTCGCAGCCTCGTACGAGGCGAGCAATGCTGCACTTATCGGGTCCGGCCGCTGCAGCCAACCCCGCAATCTTAAAATTTAGTCACTAATAAGCAAGAGCTAGAACCCTTCGGCAAGCTCAGGGGTGAGCGGAACCGCTCGTGGTGAGCCTGTCGAACCATGAGCGGGATATACCTTCCTCGAAACAAGCGGATATAGCCTTAACCCTTCGACAAGCTCAGGGTGAGCGGAAGGAGATAGACACGATACTTCATTCTTAGTACACTCCCCGTTCATGCTCTCCATGTAATCTGTGTTTATCAATGGCTAATATCTACTCCTGCCAGGCGGCCAGCGCCAGACCCAGCGCTAACAGCAGGCCGAACTGGCCGTGCAACTCCGCGGTGCCTCGCACTAAAGCATTAAGGTACTGGGGCCTCATTTCGCCGTAAACTAAGCTCACCAAACCACCCGCTTTCGGGGCGGTAAGAAATGCAAGCAGGGTGAGCGGCGAAGCAACGCCGGTCGCGACCACAACCGACAGCGCAAGATACGCGCCGCCGGCCAGCAATAAATATTCGTGGCTGGCCCCCTGGCGGCCGAGCACTATAGCGTGGGTGATGCGCCCGCGCGCCTTGTCCTGATCGAGGTCGCGGGTGTGGTTAGCGTGCAGGATCGCCGTCACTAAACAGCCAACCGGTAGCGACAGCCAAAGCGCCTCCCATGCCCACTCCTCGGTCTGAATATAGTGGGACGCGAGCACCATCAGTACGCCCATAAACGCGAAGACCTGAACTTCACCGAGGCCACGGTAGCCGAGAGCGAGCGGCTTTGCCGCGTAGAAGTAGGCGCTCAGCAACGAAGCGATGCCGATAGCGAGCACCGGCCAGCCCACTATCCAGGCGATGACCAGGCCACAAGCCGCCCCGGCGCCGAACGTGACGATGCTACCGATAAGGACGGCCGGCGGCGAGAGCAGGCCGCGCAGTATAACTCCGGCCGGCCCCAGCGAAGCTTCGTCGTCCAAGCCCTGGACGTAGTCGAAGTACTCGTTTACGAAGTTCGTGCCTATCTGGATAAAGATGGAGCCGAAGATCGCGAGCAAGAATACGGCAAAATCGAACGAGGTCGAAGCCGCTGCGGCGGTGCCCACGAGCACCGGCACCACGGACGCCGTGAGGGTGAACGGGCGAGTCGCGCGCAACCAGACCTTCACCCGTTCTTGCGTGACCATCGCCTCATCCTACCTTCGGGCGAAAGAGGGATCAAGAGCGTAAAGGGCGCCTCATGTTAGAATACGTTGCAGATATGGAGTTAGCGACTTTACAGATACGCGAGTTCCACGTCCTGAGCGGCGAGGTGCGGCCCAGCGGGCCGTACATCAGCACCGCCTACGCGAAAGAGCTGGGTCATGCTTCGGCTTTCGTCGTCGTAGAGCCGGTCGGCACCGCTGACGATGCCCTGGTAGAGCAAGCGATAGACGTTCTAACGCGCTCTTTTCAGCGGCAAAACCTCTCCCTAACGGGCGCCATCCTGCGCTGCCTCCAGGCGATGCAGGACGGTTTACTGGACTGGAACAGGGTGAGCCTGCGGGACCAGCGGGCAGGACTGGGCGTGAGTTGCCTCGTCGTACGCGGAAGCGAGGCTTATCTGGCCCAGACCGGGCCGGCCTTGGCCTACATGAAAACCGGAGCGACGTTCAGACGCTTTATCTCCGATAGCGATAAACCGCCGCTCGGCTTCGTCGACGCGGTCGATCCGGTGCTCAGCCGGCATACCCTTACCGCCGGCGATGTCGTCGTCTTAGCCTCCAGTTCTCTAAGTTATAGAGGGAACGACGAAATATCAACAGCCCTATCTTTACCTCCCGATGAAGCGATGCACCGCTTGCAAACGCTGGCAGTCGGCCCTTCGCCCTGCGCCGTTTTGCTCATAGCCATGCCAACCAGCCAGCTACCGAGGAGGTTCGAATGAAGATCCTGGGCATCGAGACGTCCTGCGATGAGACCGCCGCGAGCGTCGTCGAAGACGGCAGGCATCTCTTGAGCAACGTGATCGCCTCCCAGGCCAGCCTACACGCCCAGTACGGCGGCGTCGTGCCGGAGGTTGCCTCGCGGCAACACTTAGAAGCTATGGTGCCGGTGGTCGAGGCCGCCTTGCGGGAAGCAGAGTGCAGCTTCGGTGACCTCGACGCCATCGCCGTTACTCACGGCCCGGGACTGGCCGGCGCTTTACTGATCGGCGTTAATGTAGCGAAAGCCCTAGCCTTCTCATATTCGCTCCCTCTCTTGGGCATCAATCACCTGGAAGCCCATGTCTATGCGAACTGGCTAGAGGAAGACGATCCCCCCGAACTGCCGGCGCTCTGCCTCATCGTCTCCGGCGGGCACTCCGATATCGTTTTGATGGAAGGCAACGGCCGCTTTCGCCGCCTGGGCGGAACGCGCGACGACGCGGCCGGCGAAGCCTTCGATAAGGTCGCCCGCATTCTCGGCCTTGGCTTTCCCGGTGGACCGGCTATCGAAAAAGAGGCGAAGAATGCCACTTCCACGCAACTGCGCTTGCCCCGTGCCTGGCTGCGCGGGACGAACGACTTCAGCTTCAGCGGCCTCAAGACGGCGATGCTTCGGCTCGCTCGCGGCGAAAACGGCGTGACCCCACCTATAGCAGAGATGGCGGCCGCATTTCAAGAATCGGTGGCCGACGTCCTGGTCGAGAAGACGATCGCCGCCGTTCGCAAGCACCGCGTAGCGACGGTGATGCTAGCCGGCGGGGTAGCTGCCAACTCGCGTTTGCGCGAACTGCTGCGGGAGAGGTCGCCGGTAACGGTCAGGATCCCACGACCGGCTTTATGTACGGACAACGGCGCGATGGTCGCCGCCGCCGCTTTCTATAAGGCCGAGGATGGCACAGCGAACGGCTTGGCACTGGACATTGAGCCTGGCCTAGGCATAGGCCGCAGCTAGGCAAAACTAGGATAAAGGACAACGGCCACAGCCGCCGCGGCTGCAATAGTTCTCCAGCAGGTAGAGGAGCCCTTGCTGCCGCCGCGCCGTATTCACGAATTTCCCACCTTCGAGGTTCGCCTTCAAGAAGGTCACCGATCCGTAGGCGGCTGGCAACGGCAGGTCTCGGTAGACGGCCGAAGCCGCCCCTTCCAACGCTATGTCTCCGGCAAGTTGCCCGGCTATGCTCAGCGCAGGCAGGACAGCGTTAGTCGCGATCTCGATCGCCCGGCCGCGTCCGATCAAAGCTGTAGACCGCGACCATGCCCGCCCGCTGAAGTCTAAATGGCTGGCCCAAAAGCCATCAGCCGGGACGGATAAGCTTTGCAATAATACGCCGGCATCGCCAGATTCAACAGCTTTGCGAAAGCCGGCGGCTAGGCCGCATTCGGCATAACGGACGAGCAGGCGCGCCAGGCCGGCCAAACGCCGATAGGGGTGATTGCCCGGCCTGGCGCTAGACCCTTGCCAGATGACCTTTGCCGCCGGTTCGCCGACATTGAGCCTCCGCCAGCGCAGGCTCAGCTTCTCCGGATAAGGCTCAGCCGGCGGAGGCGATAAGAGGCCGGCGGCGCCGAAAAGAATCGCTTCGGCGGTCTCGGTCCGCTCAGCCGGGGAAGCCCCGTTTATCGCATCGCGCACTGGCTGCCAATCCAGAGTTTGGCCTAGGACACGAAACGCGTCGCGTTCGCCGCCGTACCCCATCGTTTCGACGATACCTTCATAGAGGATGTCCTCGATGTCCGTGTCGCTTAAAGCACGCTGACTAGCCGCGACCTTTTGGGCGAAACGACGGTCGCCCAGACGATCTAAAGTGACAATGACTTCGGTCTGCCCTAGTTTAGCCATCGCTTCATGACATGGCTCTCGCCACAGCGGCTGCCCGGCCAAGAGCGCCTTCATTTCGCCTTCGTTCTCCGAAGCCCACAGGCCGAGGGCCAAAACGGGCACGAGACGGCCGGACGACAAGCGGGTGTACGCCTCACCATTCGCTTCCAGTACAACGTGCAACACAACATTGTTATAGGCCGGATCTCCGTGATGGCCGTGTAGATAAAAATCTTTCGCCAGCAGGTGCAGTTCGATGTCGCCGTGAAACAGATGACCGTCAGCCGTCGCTATTATGGCGTCCAGGAAGTCGGGCCCGGGGCCTCGCCCGCGCCGTCCTCTGTACACGACTTGTAGCTGCTCTCCCGCCACGGTCCTCAGCGCCTCCGGAGGGAAACGCTGCCCCTCCCAGAGCGTTGCGAGGTCCGCTTCTCTAAAAGCGAAACGGGAGGCAAAAGCAGTGGTCTTCAACTTCGTTCTTCCTTCTTCCCGCTTCCTTCTTCTTTCCAGTCGTTTACCTCGTAATCAAACCCAGAGTTCTCCGCTATCATCGACAGCACACGGCGCGATGTCCCGCGAGGGCGGTAGATACCCGTCTCCCATTCGCTCACTGTTTGCTGGCGGGTGCCGAGTTCATCCGCGAACTGCTGCTGGGTTAAACCGAGGTACTGGCGCAACGCCCTCACATTCCGCGCCGGCCATTCCTGGTTCTTTTGTCGCTCCGCTCTTTTTGCCATCTCGTTCATTATACACGTTTCCGTGTATTTTCTCATATTATAGTGCTTTCCGCATCGTTGAACCTCTACTGCTATCGCCCCTGATGAGATATCGCGAGGCGAGTGGAATCGAATATAGTGGAACGATTACGATAAGCTATACGATAAGCTAGTAGGGGCGTACGGCCGTGCGCTCTTACGCGAAGATACGCGACGACCGTTTTGTAGGGTGCACGGCATGCCGTGCACCTACGTCATTTTTCCGCTTGCCGCTAATCCCAGATCTCCCTGCCAAGTTCGGGACAAGCGGAAATGAATCGCCCTCAAGACCCCAACTACTTTTGGCTCGATATCGGAGCGAAGAGTTTAAAAGATACTTGCCTAATCAGGTGGGGCTAGGTTAATATGCTTATGGTTAGCACTCCCTTATCTAGAGTGCTAACCATTCAACGATGCAAGCACAATCAGTTCGCACGCATACCCAAAGATAAAAAATCAAGGAGGAGCTTTTGTGAGCATAAACATCAAGCCCTACAGTGACCATTTCGTGGTCAAGATGGTGCACGAGGAGGAGGTCCGCGAGAGCGGGCTGGTCATCCCGGACACCGCCCGAGAGAAGCCCCTGCTGGGCGAAGTACTGGCCGTCGGGCCCGGCCGCGTCGACGACAACGGCAATCGTGTGCCGATGGAGATCAAGTCCGGCGACAAGGTCCTGTACGCCAAGTACTCCGGCACCGAGGTCCCGCGCGGCATCATCGGCGAAGACGACTACCTGGTGCTCCAGGAGCGGGACATCCTGGCCGTCATCGAAGAGACTTAATACACCGCCCGCCTAGAACGGGCGGTAAATAGGAGAGAAAAAGAATGGCAAAGATGCTAGTTTTCGATGCGGACGCCAGGCGCCTGCTAAAAGAGGGCGTCGACATCCTGGCGGATGCCCTGAGGGTGACCTTGGGGCCACGGGGCCGCTACGTCATCCTAGACAAGAAGTTCGGCACGCCGGCCGTAGTGGACGATGGCGTCAGCATCGCTAAAGAGATCGAACTGAGGGAACCGTTCGCGAACATGGGCGCCCAGCTCGCTAAGGAGGTCGCTTCCAAGACGAACGACGTCGCTGGCGACGGCACCACTACCGCTACGGTCCTCGCCCAGGCTGTGGTACGCGAGGGGATGAAGAACGTGACCGCTGGCGCCAATCCTCTGGCCCTCAAGCGAGGCCTGGAGAAGGCGACGGAAACGGTGATCGAGGCGATCCGCGAGATGGCCCAGCCAGTGGCGGGCAAGGAGCAGATCGCCCAGATCGCAACGATCTCCGGCCACGACCCGGAGATCGGCAACCTGCTCGCAGACGTGATGGAGAAGGTCGGCAAGGACGGCGTCATCACGGTCGAGGAGGGCAAAGGCATCAGCACCGAAGCGGAGTACGTGGAGGGGATGCAGATCGACCGCGGCTACATCTCGCCGTACTTCGTTACGAACACCGACCGCATGGAGGCGGTCATCGACGACCCGTACATCCTCATCACCGACAAGCGGGTCTCGGCGATCGTGGACGTGCTGCCGGTCCTTGAGAAGACGCTCCAGGTCACGAAGAACCTGGTCATCATCGCCGACGACTTCGAGGGCGAGGCGCTAGCGACCCTAGTGGTAAACAAGCTGCGCGGCACTATCAATGCGCTGGCCGTGCGCGCCCCCGCCTTCGGCGACAGGCGCAAGGCGATGCTCGAAGACATCGCTATACTGACCGGCGGCACCTTCATCACGGAGGAGATCGGCCGCAAGCTGGAGACGGCACAGGTCGCCGACCTTGGCCGAGCGCGCCGCGTCGTCGCTGCCAAAGACGACACGACGATCATCGAGGGCTTCGGCTCCGATGAGGCGATCCAGAACCGCATCAAGGAGATCAAGGCACAGGTCGATGAGACTGCATCCGAGTTCGACCGGGAGAAGCTGCAGGAGCGGCTGGCCAAGCTCGCGGGCGGCGTCGCCGTCATCAAGATGGGCGCGGCCACGGAGGTCGAACTGAAGGAGAAGAAGCTGCGAGTCGAGGACGCGCTCTCGGCGACGCGGGCGGCTGTCGAAGAGGGGATCGTTCCCGGCGGCGGCATCGCCCTGATCCGGGCCGTCGCTTCGGTCATCGAACTCGAGAAGGAGCTTGAGGGCGACGAGCGAACGGGCGCTGCGATCCTCCGCCGAGCGATGGAGGAGCCGCTGCGCGCCATATCCGAGAACGCCGGCCGGGAGGGCGCGGTGGTGCTGGACACTGTGCGCAAGAACCCTGACGTGTCCTACGGCTACGACGCCCAGAACGACAAGTACGTGAACATGCTGGACGCGGGGATCATCGACCCGGCGAAGGTGACGCGGTCGGCGTTGGAGAACGCGGTGTCGATCGCCTCGATGATCCTGACGACGGAGTCGCTGGTGACGGACATCCCGGAGCCGCCGGCCCCGATGGCGCCGGCCCCGAACCCGCTCGATTACTAAGGAAGAGGGAAGTAGGAAGAAGGAAGGCTGCTCGAAAGGGGCGGCCTTCTTATTTTGCGGGGGTGACACCTCAGCATGAATATGGGAATTGACCTCGGCCTACGAGAAACGGCTGACGTAACTGAACGGGCTGAGATTGCTTAGCGGAGTTTATGCTGAGTCGAAGTGCTCGCAATGACGGGCGATCCTGTCAACGGATGGGTAATGGATTAACGGATGGGTGGCTCGCGAGCCGCCACTACGGGATGGCGACCTGAAGGACGTCGTCGCTACGGTTAAGGATTTTTGATTGTGTTCGCGTTTTTTCGTGTGGGTCGTATCTGGGATGGGCGCGATCAGGCATCGCGCGTTTGATTGTTTTGCTTCGTGCTTCGACAAGCTGTCGCCGCGAGCGACCCTCCGGCAGCATGAGCGGAAGGAGATGCAGTCCACCCCAGCATGAATGCTGGGGCATGTGATTGCGCGTGAACGGATTAGCGAGCATTGCGGGCACGGGCCTGGTCCTCCTCCAGGAGGGTGATGACGGCTTCCGCGAAGAGCTGGGTCTGGCGGCTGGTTAGAGGCGGCAGGCCGGTGGTGGGCGAGAGGCTTTCCGCGGAGAAGTGCTTTAACCAGACGAAGACGGCGGCATCCTCCCGTGCTCTGCGCTTGCGGCGCTCTTGCTGCTCCAGCAGACGCTTGATGAGAGCGCGGACGTGCGGGGAGTTGAGCAGCAGAAGCAAGGCGCGCAATTGCGCGGAATTACGCCCATGATGAAGGGCGTTTAAGTTGCCTTTAGGAGCGCCTGCACCTTCTCTGTATCCGCCGCGTGGCATCGCGATCAACTCCTTCTATGAGACACAGATTCTCACAGAGCATATTGATCTTGCGACCATTAGGAGTTGCAACTAAGTCGATAATAGGATATAGGTTCGGTAAATGTAACTAGCACAAGACACCGCTAGAGGGATCAGTATGGCCGATCGACAAACATCTATCCGTAGATTTATTGGCGAAGTTGAAAAGCAGGTAGGCTTGGGACGAGCTACCGAGCCAACGCATTATCCGGCTCTCAAGGAACTGATGGAGGCACTCAAGTCGAACATAACCGCGACTACTAACCCCAAGAGAGTGGAGTGTGGGGCACCGGATTTTGTAATAGATCGAGGCAACATTACCGTTGGCTATGTCGAAGCTAAGAAAGTTGGCACAAGCCTAGACGCGATCGAGAAATCAGAACAGCTACTGCGATACAGGCACTCCTTGTCGAACCTAATCCTCACGGACTTCCTCGAATTCCGTCGGTACGTCGATGGTGAAAAACGCGGCACAGCAAGGCTCGGCAGCATTGGCATCGATGGGAGGGTCAAGCAAGATGCGAGTGGCGGCGTGTCAGTGGTGGAGCTCCTTGCAAGGTTCCTAGATGAGCCCGCGGTAGTAGTAGGAACATCAAAAGAGTTAGCAGAACGTATGGCTAGACTCACTCATATGATACGTGAGCTCATATTGGCAACTTTCGATAACGAAACAGAGGCAGGGCATCTACATGGGCAACTTGCTGCATTTCAGGAAAACCTTATTCCAGATTTGGCAAAAGTGCCTTTCTCTGACATGTACGCGCAGACGATGGCGTATGGACTTTTTGCGGCCCGCGCTACTAACGCCGAAAACAAAGATTTCTCGCGCAAGAACGCCGCAAATCTATTACCACGTACGAATCCGTTTCTGAGAAGGCTTTTTAATCACATAGCAGAGGAGTTAGACGACAGAATAGCTTGGCTCGTCGACGATCTAGCACAGCTATTAGCCCGATCAGACATGGCCTCTATTCTTGATGAATTCGGAAAACGGGTAGCCAAAGAGGATCCGGTGGTTCATTTCTATGAGACTTTCTTAAAGGTCTACGATCCCACACTACGAGACCTGCGAGGCGTTTACTATACTCCAGAACCGGTAGTTTCTTACATCGTTCGTTCTGTCGATTACCTCCTCAAAACAACGTTTGGGCGAAGCGAGGGGCTGGGTGATCCTACAACACTGATTCTTGATCCGGCCGTCGGCACGGGGACCTTTCTATATGACGCCGTGAAAGAGATCCACAAAGCCACTTTAAAGCAGGGCCAAGCGGGAGCCTGGGGAAATTATGTAAGTGAAAAGCTGCTGTCCCGCTTGTTTGGGTTCGAACTACTGATGGCCCCGTATGCGGTTGCTCATTTCAAACTTGGATTGTTGCTAAAGGAAACTGGCTATACGTTCGAGGACGCGAAACGATTAGGAATTTACCTGACCAACACTTTAGAAGAAGCCATCAAAAGCTCACAACAAATTTTTGCAACTTGGATTAGCGAGGAAGCGAATTCAGCTGCAGAGATTAAGCAAGATAGGCCGATTATGGTCGTGCTAGGTAATCCACCGTATTCAGTTAGTTCACAAAACCGTGGAGCTTGGATAGACACCTTGCTACAGGACTACAAGAAGGGCTTAGACGAAAAGAAACTTAATATAGACAACGACTATATTAAGTTTCTTCGCTTCGCGCAATGGAGGATCGAACAAACCGGACACGGGATTCTCGGGTTTATAACTGACAATTCATACCTTGACGGTCTAACACACCGCCGAATGCGCGAGTGCCTGCTTAACACCTTTTCTGATATTTACATTCTCAATCTTCATGGCAATAGCCGGTGGAAAGACAAACCGCCTGATAACTCGCGAGACCAGAATGTGTTCGAAATTCAAGAAGGTGTTGCGATTGCAATCTTCGTTAAAGAACCGAATACCGAGTCACTTGGGAGACTTCACTATGCCGACATTTGGGGGCTGCAGAAAAGCAAGTATGCAACGCTTTCAAGTACCGCTGTACAGGATACTGATTGGCAAAGCATTGAGCCTTCAGGGCCTTATTTCTTTTTTGTGCCAAAAGACTTCACGCGAAACTCAGAATATAGCGTTATGCCTTCTCTCAAGGATATATTCACCTTCTTTCAAAACGGAATAAAGACTGATAGAGATGAACTATTCTTCGACTTTGATCCGAGATCCTTAGAAAAGCGTATGCAAAACTTCTTCACTAATGACTTTGACGAGAGCTTTAGGCGAAAATATCGCATTCTACGTTCTTCAAGTTTTGACATTGAACGGAGAAGAGAACGAGCTTCTTTTGATAGCCGTTATGTAAATCCATGCTTATACCGACCCTTCGATATTCGAAGTTTATACTACGATGTTGTGCTTACAAGCCGTCCGGCTCATAAAATTATGCGGCACATGTTAGGAGGCAACAATATCGGGCTGATCACGACGAAACAGACTAAGGATGAGTGGGGCTTACTCGCTACAAACATGCTCTGTGGACACAAATCAGTTGCAGCCTACGATATTAATTCGGTTTTTCCTCTCTACCTCTATCCCTCTGAACAGGAAGTCCTCAGCGGTCTCTATAAAGCAGACGAACGTATGGCAAATATCAGGCCAGATTTTATAAGCGAGCTTGAGAAGCGACTTTCTATGCCTTTCGATTTTGATGGACACTCGAAGCACGACGGAAGGTTTACAGCAGAGGACATCTTTCACTATGTATATGCCGTGCTGCATTCCCCCACTTATCGAAACCGCTATGAAGAATTTCTAAAGATCGATTTCCCACGTATACCCCTAACGTCAAATGCAACGCTTTTCCGGGCGTTGGCAGATAGAGGTCAGGAGCGCAGTATTCTCCGTAAATATCCGACAGTCAGCTAGGCTCCTTTCTGTAGGGGTGGGCGCATCCCCAGGGCCAGATGGGGTCGGTGATAATGATACCG
>WHTN01000049.1 GCA_009377715.1 Dehalococcoidia bacterium
TGCTGGAGGTTGGCCTGGGCGGCCGCCTCGACGCCACAAACGTCGTCGATGAAAAGGACGTTTGCGTTATCGGGCCTATCGAGCTCGAGCATGCGGCGATCCTCGGCGATACGCCAGCCAAGATCGCGGCCGAAAAGGCGGCGATAATCGGAAAGGGGAATGCTGTCGTGATGGGCGTACAGCCTTACGCAGAAGCCGCCGACGTCATACGCGAGGCGGCACGGCAGGCCACCGCCCAATTTGTGGACGTAGAGGAGACCTACATCTGGGAGTTACACGACTGGAATGCAGAGGGCCAGACCTTCCGCCTGTCAAGGCCGGATTGGACGCGTGAACTTCGCATACCGCTTTTAGGCGGGCATCAGCTGGAAAACGCCGCCAGCGCGGTGGCCGCGATCGAAGCTTTACGGGCGCGCGGCGTCGAGATCTCGGAGGACGCTCTTGCGAAAGGGCTTGCCGCTACCCATTGGCCAGGCCGTCTAGAGGTCGTGAGACAGGAGCCGTTGGTCGTGCTGGACGGCGCGCATACGCCGGAGGCAGCTTCACGCGTACGGCAGTCAGTGGCACAATACTTCGCATTCCGGCGCGCGATCTTCGTAGCCGGCTTTTCGGAAGATAAAGACCTCGCAGCCATCGCTGCTGCGCTTAAACCCATCGCCTCGCAAGTGATAGCAACCAAGTCGCGCCACCCGCGGGCTATAGACCCGGATATAGCGGCCGCGGCCTTTCAAACGCTTGGCCTCGATATAACGGTGATCGATGAAGTAGCGCGGGCTGTCGATGCGGCTTTAGCACTTGCTGGGCCGGAAGATTTGGTATGTGTCCTCGGTTCGATATTTGTCGCGGCGGAGGCGCGGGAGCACGTTTTGGGCCTAACCGCTACCGTTTAAGCGCGAAAAGCGGCATTATGTAATAGAGACCACTGCGGGGGAAAGTATGGCGCAGAATAACAACAGTCACGAGCGCAAGCGCATTGTAATTACAGGCATGGGGTGCATCACCCCTTCAGGCAATACGGTAGAGGACTTTTGGAAGGCCTGCATTGAGGGTCGTTCCGGCATCGGCCCTGTAACTCTGTTCGATGTCACGACCTACCCTGTCAAGGTAGCGGGCGAGATCAAGAATTTCGACCCTCAGAAGTACATGGACTTCAAAGACGCCCGCCGCATGGCAAGGTTCAGCCAGTATGCGGTCGCCTCTGCCCGCCAGGCCGTTGAGGACGCCGATTTCAGCATCGAACGCGAGGAACCGACCCGTGTGGGCATCGTGTTCGGCAATGGTATAGGCGGTTTTCCGGAGATGGAAAGCAGCGCCCGCACTATGGATGAGAAGGGTGGCATGCGTATCGACCCCTTCACCATGCCGAAGATATTGCCGAACATGGCGGCAGCCCAGTTGAGCCTCAACTTCGGCACGAAGGGCATTACCAGCACAGTGGTGACTGCTTGCGCGGCGGCCACGCAGGCGATGGGCGAGGCGATGGAGCTTATCCGGGCCGGCCGCGCAGATGTCGTTCTCACAGGCGGCACGGAGGGAGGCATCTGCGAACTTGGGCTTTCAGCGTTCGCCGTGATGCGTGCCCTATCCACGAACGAAGACCCCAGAATAGCCAGCCGGCCTTTCGATGCCGAACGCGATGGCTTCGTGGCCGCCGATGGCGGCGCGACTTTTATATTCGAGACGTTGGAGCACGCTCAGGCCCGCGACGCCCGCATCCTTGCCGAGATGGTCGGCTATGCGGCCACCTCCGACTCCCATCACATCGTCGCCCCTTGCGCAGACGGCGAGGGCGCGGCCCGCTGCATGGAACTCGCCCTGGCCGACGCGGGACTACGGCCAGAGGACGTCGACTACATCAACGCGCACGGCACTTCGACGCCGCTCAACGATGCGGCGGAGACGCAGGCCGTGAAGCGCGTCTTCGGCGAACGGGCCTACGAAGTGCCGATGAGCTCCACGAAATCGATGATCGGCCATGCGCTCGGAGCTTCCGGGGCGCTGGAGAGCGTCGCCTGCATCCAGACGCTGCTATCCGGCACGATCCATCCGACGGTCAACTACGAACATCCCGATCCCGATTGCGACCTCGACTACGTGCCGAATACGGCACGTAAGGCAGACGTAAAGGTGATCCTTAAGAACAGCTTTGGCTTCGGCGGCCATAACGCCTGTCTTGTCTTCAAGCGGTTCGAGGGCTGACAAAAGCGCTTGTGATGAAGTCCGCTCACCCTCAGCTTGTCGAAGGGTTCCATTATTCCTCGAAGCTGCGTAACACTTAGCATTCTAGATGCTGTAATGACTATGTCCACACAAAGCATTCGCCCGTTGGAAGGACGCGTCGCCTTGATCACCGGCGTGAGCCGGCGCGCTGGCATAGGTTTTGGCGTAGCAAAACGCCTCGCGTGCGACGGCGTTGAGTTGTTCGTCCAGGGCTGGCCTAGCTACGATCGCGAACAGCCATGGGGAACCGACTCCGGCGGCATGAAAGCCATACTCGCGGAAATCAGAGATATTGGCGGGCGGGCAGAGCACGCAGAAGCTGATTTTCTCAATCCCGCGGCTCCAAGATTAGTTGTCGCGAAGGCGGTTGAAGCCTTCGGCCACATTGACATCCTCATCGTAAATCATGCGTACAGCACTCGGCATCCAGCCGGCGCATTAAAGACGGACAGCTTATCGGTGGAGGAGATCGACCGTCACTTACTAGTGAATGTGCGAGCGTCGTTGCTGCTGGTTGCCACCTTCGCCCATCAGCACGACGGCCGTCCTGGGGGCCGTGTGATCTTGATGACGTCCGGCCGGCACCTTGCCCCCATGCCCTTAGAACTGGCCTATGCTGCATCGAAAGGTGCGCTACACCAGCTTACGGCAAGCCTCTCGGACGCCTTAATCGACCACGGGATCACTGTAAACACCGTCAACCCCGGCGGCACGGACACCGGGTGGCCCTCGCCTGAAGAACGCCAAGCGGTGCTGAGTCGCCTTCCCAAAGGCCGCTGGGGACGGCCGGATGATGCCGCGCGGCTTACCGCCTGGCTGGTATCTGATGAGGCTGAGTGGATAACGGGCCAAGTCATAAATTCGGAGGGCGGCGTCCGCCGCTATTAAAGATATGCGTGTATTAGTCGTCGGCGGGGCCGGCTATATCGGCAGTGTGACGGTAAGCGAATTGCTGGAGTCCGGCCACGAAGTTACCGTCTTCGATAATATGAGCACGGGCCACCGGGAGGCTGTACCAGCGAAGGCGCAGTTGGTCTCCGGCGACGTTCGCGACGAAGCTGCCCTAGCACAGCTATTCAGCTCAGCGAAGCTAGACGCCGTGATCTACTACGGCGGCCTCATCGCTGCAGGCGAATCGATGCAGAAGCCCGGCCTCTACTTCGACCATAACGTTTCCGGCGTCATCACGCTGCTGAACACGATGGTCGCGCACGGCGTGTTGCGTTTCGTATTCAGCTCGAGCGCCGCGGTCTATGGGGAGCCGGAGGCCGTGCCCATCACCGAAGACCAGCCGCTTCGACCCGTAAACCCTTACGGCGAGACGAAGGCCGCCATCGAACGGCTGCTGCGCTGGTACGATTCGCAGTGCGGCCTTCGGCACGTGTCTCTCCGCTACTTCAACGCGGCCGGCGCCACCGCAAATCTCGGCGAAGACCACAGCCCTGAGACGCACCTTATCCCGATCGTCTTGCAGGTAGCGCTCGGCCAGCGAGAGTACGTTCCGCTCTTCGGCAGCGATTATCCGACGCCGGACGGCACCTGCATCCGCGACTACGTCCACGTATCGGACCTCGCCGAAGCGCACCTTCTGGCTATGCAGCGCTGCAAGGTGGGCAGCGGCGTCTATAATCTCGGCGTGGGGCATGGCTTCTCCAATCTCGAAGTCATCGAAGCCGCCAGGCGCGTCACCGGCCACCCGATACCGGTGCGGAACGAGGCAAGACGGGCCGGCGACCCAGTCGCATTGGTGGCTTCTGCAGAGAAGGCGAAAGCTGAACTTGGCTGGCGACCCAAGATAACGGCGCTAGAAGAGATCGTCGCTAGCGCCTGGCGGTGGCATCGGAGTCACCCGCATGGTTATTCGGGTGCAGAAGAAGGAAGGAGGTAGAAGGAAGAGACACGATTCCTTCTTTTTTCTTCCTCATTCTATTCGTAGCGCAACGCCTCAGCGGGATAGACCCGCGAGGCCTGGCGAGCTGGGAAATACGATGTCAACAACGCCGCTAAGTAGGTAATGATGAAGATAATCAGCAGGTTGAGCCAGGGGACAGCGAAGCTAATCCCCTCCCCGCTCTCCTGGCCGGCGCTATCTAAAATTATGTTAAACGAAACTATCAATCCGAGAATCGTGCCTACCGCCATGCCGAGCAGCGCGATAAACGAAGATTCCACCAGGAAGCTCAGCTGCACCATACCTTGCCTGAAGCCGATGGCGCGCAGCACGCCGATCTGCTGACGACGCTCCACAACCGAGCGAGCGCTGATGACTCCTAGCGCGGCTACCCCTACTACCAGACCTAAACCCATGAACCCCTGCAAGATGTAGTTAAACGTCAGGCTGGTGGACACCTGCTCCTCCAGAAGCTCCTCTAAAGACTCCGCCTCTATGTCGTTCTGGACGAACGCCGCCTCCAGTGTTTCCGCGGCTTGGCCCGCATCGACGCCTTCTGCGACGTCGAAGAAGTGGACGGTAGGCACCGCCTCGCTGTCGAAGGAGTTCTGGAGCGTCTGCTGAGACGTGCCGAGGCCCAGCATGAAGAACGGGAAAGTGTCCTTGAGAACGCCGATAACTGTAAGAGTAACCTCTTCGCCAGTCTGCGGGTCTTGAACGGCCACCGGCACTGGAGTAAACTGCTCGTCTTCGAAGAAGAACCCCTCTAACTTCAGTTCCGGCACTCCTGCCTGAAAATTGAAGTTATCGCGTCGCGGCACGGGAATAGGATCGATTATCGCTAGGTTCGGGTTGTCCGCGAGCGCCTGCCAGACTTCACGAGCGGAGCCGTACCCCTCGGCGATGAGAGCGAAGTCGTAGGTGTTCTCCGCCAGGAATTCGTCGCCGAAACCATGCACTGGGTAAGATTCGAACTCCTTGCTCTCATACCCCACCTGACGCACTTCGAGGTCTAGGACCGATTGGTTCGCGACGCTCGTGAAGTCGCCACTGTCCAAACCTTCGGCGTCGTCGATAGCGACCTGCATATCGGGGACAGGATTAACAGCGAGCGTCGTGGCCCGGATATCGAAACCGCCGCTGAAGGCTTCTTCGTCGTTGAACAGGTCAGTGAAGGCGCTCGTCAGCGTAGCCATCACCACGAGGGTGAAGACCACGAGCGAAAACATAGCTAAAGTCATGCCGGTGCGAAAGCGGTTGACCAGCGGGTACGCGACTGCCGTTTTTATCACCGGCGCCAGCGTGCGGAAACGGCCGAACACCGAGACGATGCCGCTTAGTATCAGGTCCGAGTTATACATGATAGTCCAGGTGCTAGCGATGACGAGGATCGTGCCTGACACAATGAAAATTGAGATATCCGAAGAGAGTTCGGGTGTGAAGCTCTCGATAACTTTGAACGGCAACAGCCACCAGACTAAAAGCACCAGCCCTGGCACCGTATACGCTATGCGGTCGCTCAGACCTAAACGTCGCAGAAGCGGCACCATGCTTATGACGACGAAGGAAATGCCGAGGTGGAACGGGGTCGCCTGCTTGCCGCTGAGGCCGGATACTATCATCAGAAGCCCTACGAGCAGGGCAAGCACCCCGAGAACCAAGGTGAACCGTCCGCCGCGTCGCATGACCGGCTCAGGCAGGTCGCGAATAGCGCTGATGATGTTGAGGACGCTCACCCGCCAGGCCGAAACTGTCACGACGATAAACGTGAGAAGCATACCAAGCGTATAGGCGACTATCAGGCTGCGCGGGCGGAAATCGTGCTGGATGTCCAGGCCGAAAGTGGCGAAAGCTCTGGCCATGATGAAAACCATGCCGTACGCGACGATCAGCCCGAGAGCGGCGCCGATCGCCGCCGCGGTCAGGTCGTACACGACGCCTTCGAAAAGGAACATCTGGATGAGGTGCCGCCGTTTGATGCCTACCGCCCGCGCTATGCCCATCTCGGGTTTCCGTTCGGCCGCTAACATCACGAAGATAAGGAAGATAAGCAGCATACCAGCGATGATCGAAAACGTACCGAAGGTGACGAAGAAGCCCGTGAAGGTGCTCCCCAGTTCGTCAGCTAGGGCGATAGCGTCTTCTTTGGTCGGGTCCGCCTCCAAGCCGAGCGGCGTCAAAACCGGCTCGAGCGCGCTTATGACGCCATCCGTATGGCCTACGCCCGAAAGCGAACCACCTTCGTTCGAAATAAGGATGTGCTCTATCTGGCCCTCTTGATTGAAGAGTTGCTGGGCAGCATCGAGGCCCATGAGAAGCGAAGGTCCGTCGAAGCCAGTGCCACGATAGTCAACAACCGCCTTTACACGAAGCATCTCGAACTGCCCCGCCGCGAAGACGAGAAGCTGGTCGCCGGCGCTAGCGCCAAGCTCGTCGGCAGCATCGTCGTTCATATATACTTCGCCCGCAACGAGATCAGCGAGCGATACTTCGCCGCCGTCCACCTGTTCGATCTCGCCGAAGCCGGCTGTGTGCTGTGGGTCTGTGGCGAAGAGAAAGACGCGCGGCTCGTTCTGCCGGCTGGTCTGGTCCTGCACGGCGATGAATTCCATGATCGCGGGTGCGATGCCATCGACCAGTTCGTTGCCTTGCAGCGCATTACGAACCTGCTCGAAGTTGCTCTCATCGAAGTAGTCGATCTCGGCGCTTTCCTCCACGAAGAAGCCGCCACCGGTGTCGGTGCCGCTGACCGAGACCACTTCGTCGATGTTGCCGAGCGATCTGAGCACAGTGGAACGCACGGTGTGGCTCATCGTATCGCCGGTGCTAAACGCCGCCGATATGATCAGCGTCCCGAGCATCAAGCCGAGGATGACTAGGGCTGTCCGGCTTCGAACGCGCGGTATATTTTGAACGCCGAGCTTAAAGAATACGCGGTTGCGTAGCGCTAAGACCGCGACAAGGGCCATGATGATCACGAAGGCGGTCAGAAAGACCACCATCAGGGTGTCCATCGGTGCGCCAAATAGGCTTTCCATGCCTATCCTTAATTAGTTTTCAAGCCAAGCTCTGCGGGTTGAAACCCGCAGCTACCGCGAAGCTGCCGGTTTTAACCGGCAGGCACCCCACGTTCCACAACGCGAATGCCACCTAACCTCCAACCTTCGACATCTCTTCCACATCCACGATCTGGCCGTCGACCATCCGAATAATGCGGTCCGTCTGGCGGCCGATGCCGATATCGTGAGTGACGAGGACAAATGTAAGGCCCTGGCTCTCGTTAAGATAACGCATCAGGTCAACGATCGCCTGAGCGTTCTCGCTATCGAGATCGCCCGTCGGCTCATCCGCCCAGACAATGGCCGGGTCGTTCACCAACGAGCGCGCAATCGTCGTGCGTTGACGTTCGCCGCCGGATAGCCCGCCGGGCCGGTGGCTTGCCCGCTCGGCTAAGCCGACCTTCTCGAGGGCGGCCAAGGCCCGCGGGCGGGCGTCGTTAGAACTCACGCCGGAAACCAGCAGTGGCAGTTCAACGTTCTCCACGGCGCTCAAAACTGGCAGCAGGTTATAGAACTGGAAGATGAAGCCCATGCGCTTGGCTCTATACTCGGTGCGTTCGTTGTCGGAAAGGCTGTGGAGGTTCACTCCTTCGATAAGGGCTTCGCCGGAGTCGATGGTGTCGAGGCCGGAGAGGCAGTTCAGCAGTGTAGTCTTGCCGCAGCCGCTGGGGCCCATGACGGCGATCATTTCGCCCCGCTTGACCTGTAGGCTGACGCCGCGCAGGGCGTGCACCTCTAATCTACCGGTCTCATAACTTTTGTGCACGTCACTTGCTTCGATGACGATGTCGTTCGGTACATTCCCGTCTTCTGAACCCAAAGTTCCCCTCCTAAATGACACCTCAGAGTACGGATAAGGCATTAGCTAAAGTTTAAAGCAAAGTCACACAATAACGACACTGCTAATCTCATGAGTGCTCTACTTCCCGCTCCTTGCTCTGACCCGCGAGGACTCCACGACCGAGTAATCAATCAACCTTTGGCCTTACCCCTTGGCGCGACGCCAGGGTAGCCAGGACCGCTGCGATTCTTGTGCCGAATGTTCCGCACCCCCTTGCAAAGCCTTAAAGGATGCGTACATGCCAGCTTCGTTAGCTACAAGAGTATGAAAGGCCATTGTTAGTTCCTCGATGTCGGTAGTGGTGGACTCGATACCAGCCTCTTTCCAGAGTTCATAGCTTTTCCCACACGGAATGGGCGGGGCAGCGAGCTTGCCAACAAATGGTTTACCTAAAGCACGAGCGGCTAGTGACATCAATAAGTCCGCTTCCACCCAAGCAAAAGCTGTCGCATCGTGTGCTTCGTTTTGATCTGCTGCATCGGCAAGTGCGTTGTATTGCAAATCCATTATTCGAGACTCTTCCAGGCGGCTAGTATTATCTGTGCCGAACATCCGTAGGATATCGTTAGCGAGCCGGGTCCACATAGTTTCGCGATCCAGCGTGTTATCCTGGTCGCAAATAGTACGAACCCACCTCGAGACCATTGCAACAGAAAATACTTCCGAGAACTTAAGTGCTTGCTCGAACGTCAAGTCTTTGTATGCCTGGAAGACCTCTACTTCCCTGTGAAACGACTCTGCAGTGCCAATTCCCGCGAGAACAATGGATAAGAGGATGTGCCGATCTGTGGGCTCAAACGAGGATTCCCCGATGGCCCTACCCGCTGCTGCTTGAACTTCATTCCAAATGTCTTGTGGCATTTTGACCTCCGGTCAAGCTTCATGCTCCTCGTACTGACCTTTTAGGTACTCCACCACCGAAGGATCGGCCAGCGTGGTCGTATCACCGAGGGCGTGACCCTCCGCCACGTCGCGTAGGAGCCGCCGCATGATCTTACCGCTGCGCGTCTTCGGTAGTTCGGCTGCGAAGATGATGTCGTCCGGCCGGGCGATAGCGCCGATCTTCGTCGCCACATGGTCGCGCAGAGTTGCTATCAAGTCGCTAGATCCCTCCACCCCTTCTTTAATTGTGACGAAAGCGCAAATCGCCTGCCCTTTAACATCATGGCTACGACCGATCACGGCCGCTTCAGCGACCGCATGATGATCGACCAGCGCGCTTTCCACCTCCATCGTGCTGATACGGTGGCCGGCGACGTTAAGGACGTCATCAACGCGGCCGAGCAGCCATAGGTAGCCCTGCTCATCGCGCTTGGCGCCGTCGCCAGTGAAGTACATGCCTGGATAGCGACTCCAATATGTCTGCACATAGCGATCGGGGTCGCCGTAGATAGTCCGTAGCATGGAAGGCCAGGGTAACTTCAGGACAAGATAGCCGCCTCCGCCGAGCGGCACGGAGTTGCCGGCTTCGTCCACAACATCCGCTTCGACGCCGGGGAAGGGGAACGTCGCCGAACCGGGCTTGAGGTTCGTGATGCCGGGCAGTGGCGTGATCATGATCGCGCCCGTTTCCGTTTGCCACCACGTATCGACCACAGGGCAGCGGCCGCCACCGATGTTCTGCCAGTACCATACCCAAGCCTCGGGGTTGATCGGTTCGCCGACGGTGCCCAGAAGCCGTAGCGACGACAGATCGCGGCGCTGCGGCCACTCCTCACCCCAGCGCATGAAAGTGCGAATGGCCGTCGGCGCGGTGTACAGAATATTGACGCCGTACTTCTCGATAATCGACCAGAAGCGGTCGCGTTCCGGATAGTCAGGCGTACCTTCGAACATGACGCTCGTAGCGTCGTTCAACAACGGCCCGTAGACGAGGTAGCTGTGGCCGGTCACCCAGCCACAATCCGCAGAGCACCAGTAAGTATCTTCGTCTTTGAGGTCGAAGACCCACTTTGTCGTCGCGTACGTGCCAACCATGTAGCCGCCGGTAGTGTGAACGATACCCTTTGGCTTACCGGTGGTGCCAGACGTGTAGAGCAAGAATAGAACATCCTCGGCGTCCATCTCCTCAGCGGGGCAGTCTTGAGAGGCATCGGCCGTAAGGTCATGCCACCAAAGGTCGCGGCCATCCTGCATCAGTACCTCTTGGCCCGTACGCCGTACGACGACGGCTTTTTCTAGCGAAGGCGTTTCCGCCATAGAGGCGTCCGCGTTCTGCTTCAGCGGCACTATCGAGCCGCGGCGGTAGCCGCCGTCAGCGGTTATCAAGACCTTCGCCTCGGCGTCCTGGATGCGATCGCGCAACGCCTCCGAACTGAATCCGCCGAAGACGACGCTGTGCGGAGCGCCGATGCGTGCGCAAGCGAGCATCGCGATGGCGAGTTCAGGGATCATCGGCATATAGATAGTAATGCGGTCGCCTTTTTCCACCCCTAATCCTTTCAGGACGTTAGCGAACTTGCACACCTCTCTATATAAGTCCCAGTAGGTCAGAACACGACTATCGCCCGGCTCACCCTCCCAGACGATCGCGGCCTTGTTTTTACGGAAGGTGCTTAAGTGGCGGTCGAGACAGTTATAGGCCATGTTCGTCTTGCCATCCACGAACCATTTAGCCCAGGGCACGTCCCAGTCGAGGACCTTGTCCCATCTGCGGAACCAGTGCAGTTCCTCGGCCCAACTCGACCAGAAGGCTTCAGGATTTTGACGGGCGCGTTCGTAAATGGCGGGGTCGGAGACATGCGCGTTAGCGATAAAGGTTTTCGACGGCGGAAAGGTCCTTCCCTCTTCCAGGAGAGCTTCGATAGCCATGTTTGCTTCGCTAGCCATGCGTCACCTCCGAATCAGCGTCTATAAAAATTATAAAGACGCCTCTACATGCTAACCAGCCCTAAATGCGCTGGTTAACCTAAGCTTGCATATTCTTGTTGTACTGTAAGGCTAAAGGGTATAACTACCTATTGAATAGGGGGTTCGATCCCATATGCTGCCAGATTACGCGACGGCGCGCTTTTTTTGGAAGAGAGGTGAATCGAAGGAAGGACTGAATTGAAATAGTGAGGGCGGGGGTGGTGGCAACATTTTATTTTTGTGAGAAAGGAGCAAAGCCATGATGGCATTGCAGATCGGCTCTACCGACGAGTTGTCCACCAGAGCGAATATGCGCGCAATCGCAGCGGAATTTATCGCTACGTTCTTGTTCATCTTTCTAGGCGCAGGCTCTGTTGTAAGCCTCGGCTTCATTGCTGATGGCGATGTTGCCGCAACCGTCGTAGGCATCGCTATCGCACACGGCTTAGCCATAGCCCTGCTCGTAACAGCAACAGCGAATATCTCGGGCGGACACATCAACCCGGCGGTTACTTTTGCTGCCGTACTGACCGGGCGAATGTCAGTCTACTTGGGGGGAGCGTACGTAGTCGCCCAACTCGTTGGCGCAGTTGTGGGCGCGTTCTTGCTGAAGATCGTTATCGATAGTCCCTTCGAGGGCAATCTAGGCGCTCACGCTCTTGGCCCCGGCGTAGACGGTGAAGCTGCGGGACTGTTGGTCGAGATATTCCTGACCTTCGCTCTCGTATTCGTCGTTTTCGCCAGCGCGATGGACCCGCGCGGCCGTGGTGCGCTCGCGCCCATCGCCATCGGCTTTATCTTTTTGGTCGACAGTCTAGTCGGCATCCCGCTAACGGGCGCTTCAATGAACCCGGCTCGCTCCTTCGGCCCCTCGCTGGTGGCGAACTTCTGGGAGGACCACTGGATTTACTGGCTTGGGCCGTTGATAGGTGGCGCGATAGCGGGCTTCGTCTACCATTACGTATTCCTGCCTACCGAAGAACCGACGCACGAGCCTGGACGTGAACCAATGTAGACGCGCTAAATGCGGTAGAGCCATGTCGCGGCCGGCCTCCGAAGCGATCTAAGAGTTGGCGATACGCGGGTAGCCTGGCGGAGATAGAGCCTAAATCCCTGATAGATATCTTCCATCGGAAGCTTCCAAACTTGACAGGGGCCTTATCTGTAAATATTATCATTAGCGCATGGCTATGCGTCGCATCGCGCCGCCATCGCGGATGTCGACTGTGCGGTCGGCGACACCCCTGGCTGACGGCTGCCGACGACTCGGGCTACGAGATCGGCGAAGCCGAGGTCCTCTACTGGGGCCGACGGCCCGAGTGTATCGCGGCGACTTCTGTCTCGTCCGGCAAGTTAAAGCGGACACGAAGCGTGCAACACCAGCTGGGCGACGCAGCCTTGGATCCAGAGCAACTAAGGTCAAGAGCAATGAGCCATCAGAAGGAAACAGCCAGAAAGGAGAAGGACCATGTCTGACCTCGGCAGCGAAAGCGAAAACCCAGTAATCCCCCCCCCGACTCCCAAGCGGACTCGGCCCAGGACGAACAAAGACTGGTGGCCGAATCAGCCGGACCTCTCGGTTCTCCACCAGCACTCGCCCCTGTCCAATCCGATGGGCGAGGACTTCAACTACGCAGAAGAGTTCAAGACCCTCGACCTGGATGCCCTGAAGAGGGACATCGAGCAGGTGATGACGACGTCGCAGGACTGGTGGCCGGCCGACTACGGCCACTACGGGCCCCTTTTCATCCGGATGACGTGGCATGCCGCTGGCACGTACCGCATCGCCGACGGCCGGGGTGGCGGCGGCGAGGGCTCTCAGCGCTTCGCCCCCCTCAACAGCTGGCCGGACAACGCGAACCTCGATAAGGCGCGCCGGTTGCTCTGGCCTATCAAGCAGAAGTACGGCAACAAGATCTCCTGGGCCGATCTGGTGGTCTACGCCGGCAACGTCGCCATGGAGTCGATGGGCTTCAAGACGTTTGGTTTCGGCTTCGGTAGGCCCGACATCTGGGAGCCCGAAGAGATCTACTGGGGTCCAGAAAGCAGCTGGTTTAGCGGCGGCGCTTCGGGCGATGAGCGCCACGAGACCGAGGGGGACATTCGCGGCCCCTTCGGCGCAGACCACATGGGGCTTATTTACGTGAACCCGGAGGGCCCAGGCGGCAACCCGGACCCGGCCCTGGCTGCGAAGTACATCCGCCAGACGTTCGGCCGCATGGCGATGAACGACGAGGAGACGCTCGCGCTGATCGTAGGCGGCCACACGTTCGGGAAGACGCACGGCGCTGCACCTGCCCCGGAAAACGTTGGCCCCGAGCCGGAGAGCGCTCCTATCGAGGAGCAGGGCCTAGGCTGGCGGAGTAGGTTCCGCAGCGGCAAAGGGCCCGACACGATCACCAGCGGTCTGGAGGGTCCCTGGACCACCGCGCCGACCAAGTGGGACAACGGCTTCCTCGACAACCTGTTCAATTACGACTATGAACTCGTGACGAGCCCCGCCGGCGCAAAGCAGTGGGCTCCCAAGCCGAATAGCTCGGAACTGCCCACCGCGCCGGATGCTCATGATCCATCGAAGCGCCAGACCACCATCATGCTGACGACGGACATTGCGCTGAAGGTGGACCCGATCTATGAGCCGATCGCGAGGCGCTTCCACGAGCATCCGGATGAGCTCGCCGACGCATTCGCCAAGGCATGGTACAAGCTGCTTCACCGCGATATGGGCCCCATTTCACGCTACCTCGGCCCATGGGTGGTGCCGGAGCCGCAGCTGTGGCAGGACCCCGTCCCGCCGGTCGATCACGAGTTGATCGGCCAGGAGGATATCGAAGCCCTCAAGGGCAAAATCCTCGGGTCGGGCCTGTCGATCTCCCAGCTGGTCTCCACTGCCTGGGCGGTAGCGGCCAGCTTCCGTGGCACCGACAAGCGCGGCGGGGCCAACGGGGCGCGCATCCGCCTCGCGCCGCAGAAGGACTGGGAGGTAAATAACCCGGCAGAGCTGGGCATGATGCTGGAGACGCTGGAGCGCATCCAGACTGAATTTAACAAATCGCAGGCCGGGGGCAAGAGGGTCTCGCTCGCTGATATGATCGTCCTAGGCGGGTGCGCGGCCGTAGGGCAGGCGGCGAAGGCCGCAGGGTACAACATTACGGTCCCCTTCGCGCCGGGGCGCACCGACGCCTCGCAAGAACAGACCGACGTAGAGTCGTTCTCCGTACTGGAACCCTCCTTCGATGGCTTCCGCAACTACTTCCGCGCCGGAGAGTCGCTGACCCCCGAGGAGGCTCTGGTGGAACGCGCCTTCATGTTGAATCTGACCGCTCCCGAGATGACGGTTCTCATCGGCGGAATGCGGGCTCTGAAGGCCAACTTCGGCCAGTCCGAGCACGGCGTCTTCACCAAGCGTCCCGAGACGCTGACCAACGACTTTTTCGTGAACCTGCTCGACATGAGCACGGAATGGAGGGCAACGGCTCCATACATGTACGAGGGCCGCGATCTCGCAGCGGGCCAGCTCAAGTGGACCGCCACCTCCGTTGACCTCGTCTTCGGTTACAACTCTCAGCTCCGGGCCCTCGCGGAGTTCTACGCGCAGGAAGAATCAAAAGAGAAGTTCGTCCGGGATTTCGTGGCTGCTTGGAATAAGGTGATGAATCTCGACCGCTTCGACCTTGTCGCCCAGGGCGTGGGCGTGCGGCGGCTCGCGGCCGCGGCCGGCGGCTAGGTCCGTTACCAATACCGTTGCAGCAAGCGCGGGCTACCCTCTGCGGTTCGCCCGCGTTTTTGCTGTTGACGGGGGTGAGTACCGAGTCATCAGGGTTATTTGTAGTAGCTTAATGCCTCAGTAAAGAGAGATTGCATTATACCCATTAGACGCCGGTCGAACCGTGTCGCCCTGCCCCGCGCTCCGAAGTGGTTAGCTCTTCAACCTCAACGACTGGAAGGTCGCTGACGCGGGCGAGGACAAGCTGGGCGATGCGGTCGCCGTGCTGTACGGTATACGACTCTAACGAGCCGATAAGGTACATTGTGATCAGGATCTCACCCCGGTAGTCGCTATCGATAGTGCCGAAGACGACGCTGATACCCCTGGCCCCAAGGCCAGAGCGAGGCCTTATCTGGGCCTCATAGCCGGATGGTATTTCGATAGCGATACCAGTCTGGACTATGGCGGGATCCCGACCTATAACGACGAAGTCTGGCTGGCTGAGGCAAGCGAATAAGTCGAGGCCGGCTGCGCCCGCAGTCGCTCGCTGCGGTAAGCGAGCGTCCGGGTGCAGCCGCTTCACTTTTAACGCTGGTTGTTCATTCATATTTTTCTTGAAGGGCGCGTCGTTTTTTCGTTCGACTGGCTCGCCATGAGGTTTGCTTTCCGCTCCCCCTGAGCGGAGCGAAGGGCCTACTTTTACTCATCCAAGAATTCATTTATCGCTTCCGCCACGACCTCTGGCTGCTCCATGGGCACGAAGTGGCTAGTGCCCGGAATGGTAACCAGCCGCCCTTTAGCCAGCCGTGCTGCAATAGCCTCTGCCAACTGCTGCGGCACTACTTCACTGTCCTCGCCTCGTAGGACAAGCGTAGGACATTTAATGGCGGTCAGTCTCGCAAACGTATCCAGGGAACTGCCATTTTCGTAGACCTGCGCCTCTACCTCGCCGCTGCACTTCATCACAACGCCGCTTTCTCGGCTCGCGCGGCTGCCCCAGTCGACGTACAGGCGCAGAACGTCCTCGCGCCAGGAGTCAAACGGCTCCCGAGGCCGGTACGACTCGAACATTTCGCGCCGGCTCGACCACAACATTCGACGCTTCCGCGCTCGCTCTGCCATAGCTTCGCTACTTGCTCTGGCCTCATCCGTGCGAGAGACAATGGGGTCTATCAACGCGAGGCTCTCAAAAGTGCCTGGCGCTTGTATCTCCGCATAGGCGGCGACTGCGCCGCCAAGGGAGTGCCCCACGACTATGGGACGATCCAAACCCAGCGCCCCAACAAATGCCAGCAGATCATCGACGAAGCGGCCCCAATCGTAGTCGGCCTGGGGCGCATCGCTATCGCCATGGCCCCGCTGATCGATCGCAATGGCGCGATAACGTGGACTTAAAGATTCAGCAACCGGCTGCCAGAGGCGGCCGACAAAGCCGTTGCCGTGTAAGAAGATGATAGGTCGTCCCTGGCCACCCCAGTCCCAGTAATGGAGCTTGATATTGTTTATTTGCACGAGGCCACTCGCCGGATGTAATCGCGCATTCTGGGGATCGAACTCTAGTCTCGGGATGAGGCGCTGATCGAATTCGCGAAGGCGTTCTGAGCCGAGTTCCAGCGCGGTCCATCGGCAACGCTCAGAGCCTTGGATTAGGCCGGCTACGTTCACTCCTAAGCTGTGCGAGGCGAAAGGTTCAAGGTAGGCTATCGCCCGTCCTAGGACAATGTCGACGCCACGCAGGTTGCCCTGCGAAAGGTGGTGAAGGCCGGCGGCCGCCTGGATAAGACCTTTGTAGAAGTCGCGCACAGGCCCGTGCTGGTCGAGCCACACCGCTTCTAGCGTTTCGTGGCATGCCCAAAACTCGCCGCGATTGAACTGCGCGACGCCCTTTTCAAAAGCAGACAAGTGAGGGCCTACTTCCTTGGTAAGACTCGTAAAACGATTCATTTAGAGCTAACTTAGCATCTAAAATGCTGCGTGTCACCGCTACTTGCGTCTCCCGCACAATTTAGGGCAGGCAATATAAACCATCTCGTGAATCGTTATTTGTTATCTTAATGTAATGCCCAAGCCCGTAAGGTCTATGCCCCTGTGACCCCACTAACCTTAGAATGCTGGAGTAGCTTGGTTAGGGAACGTTTCCAATTATAAAAATAGCTATGGAGGTGCAAGAATGAGTCAAATTACTACGCGAAATGAAAGTCCCTGGCATCGATTGATGGAAGCTGAGGAATCGGAACGCCAGCGCTCTCTCGTCGAACACTTTAGATCTCTATCGACGGTTTCTGAAGAAGAGAGGCGCGCCAGCTTGAAGACGATGATCGAGGCCGTCTACTCCCATCCCAAAGAGGACATTAAATCGTTCACGAAATCACGGCTTCGGTTGTGGACGCAGCTCGACCCTGAAGCAGCCCGTGTCCTCGTGGACTCCTACAACGCCACGGTGGATGGCATGCCCGGCGAAGTCGCTTGGACGAGAGTCGCTATCGTTCGAGAGGCAGCGAACGAACTCTCGAAGGAAGAGCAGGATGCACTTCGTTCGCTAAACCCGAAGATTCTACCTGAAGACCCTGCAGCGAGTTATGTTGGATCTGTAAAAACCGTTAATGAGAGTCCTGAAGAGCCGATCGCCAAACCATGGTGGGTATTTTGGAGGAGTTAACCAGTCCGTAGCAGGTTAAACATACTGTTTAATCGCATAATCTTTTGTCGAATTGCCATTTTTTAGCGGTTGACAATCGTCAACCGCTAAAATAATATATTTGTTGGGCAGCACTAAAACAGGCAGGATGTTTTTAGAGCTGCGATGCCCCCAAGAAGAAGGGGGCTTTTAATTTATGGCGAAATACATCTTCGTTACCGGCGGCGTCGTAAGTTCCGTAGGGAAAGGCATTACTACCGCTGCCATCGGTCGTATCCTTAAATCCCGCGGTCTGAAGGTCTCCGTCCAAAAGCTCGATCCCTACCTTAACGTCGACCCGGGCACGATGTCTCCGTACCAGCACGGCGAGGTCTTCGTAACCGCCGACGGCGCAGAGACCGACCTCGACCTCGGCCACTACGAGCGCTTTCTCGACCAGGACCTGAGTAGAGCGAGTTCTGTGACGACAGGCCAGATATACCAGGCCGTTATTCAGAAGGAGCGCCGGGGCGATTACCTCGGCCGCACTATCCAGCCCATTCCCCACGTTACAAACGAGATCAAAGGCCGTATTCGCAGTATCACCGAAGACTCCGCTATCGACATCGTCATCATCGAGGTTGGCGGGACCGTCGGCGACATCGAAGGGCAGCCGTTCCTTGAAGCGCAACGGCAGATGCGTAAAGAGGAGCCTATGGGAAATGTGCTATCGATTCATGTCACCCTACTGCCGTATGTCTCAACCACAGGCGAGATCAAGACGAAGCCGACCCAACATAGCGTGCGGGAACTACGCAGCATGGGCATCCAGCCTGACGTCCTTATCTGCCGCAGCGATATACCCGTGGGCGACGACGAGATCGATAAGCTGTCGCTGTTCTGCGACGTCGAGAAGCGAGCGGTGATCCCTCTACCGACAGTCCCTTCGATCTACCAGGTGCCGCTCATTTTGGAGGACGCCGGCCTCGGCGATTATATAATCGAACGCATGCAACTGGCAGGCACGCACCGCGACCTGGCGGAGTGGAAAGCCATGGTCGAAC
>WHTN01000050.1 GCA_009377715.1 Dehalococcoidia bacterium
ACAACCGCCTCGCGGAACTCATCGCTGAGCACAGGACGACCCTTATCTTCGTCAACACTCGCCGGTCGGCTGAACGTATCGCCCATCACCTCGCCGAGCGGGTCGGCGAAGACAAGGTGGCAGCGCACCACGGGAGCCTCGCGAGAGACCGGCGTCTCAAACTGGAAGATCGGTTGAAGAACGGCGAGCTGAAAGCGCTCGTCGCGACGGCTTCGCTAGAGTTGGGAATCGACATCGGGAGTATCGACCTGGTCTGCCAGATAGAGTCGCCTCGCAGCGTCAGCACCTTCCTCCAACGTGTCGGCCGTTCCGGCCACGCGCTCGGCCTTACCGCGAAGGGGCGTCTCTTCCCCACCACGCGAGATGAGCTAGTCGAGTGCAGTGCGATGGTGCGAGCTGTACGGGCGGGTCGCCTCGACCTGATCCACCCTCCCGTAGCGCCTCTCGATATCCTGGCGCAGCAGATCGTCGCCGAATGCGCCGGCCAGCCCTGGAACGAAGATGAGCTTTACGACCTCGTGCACAAGGCAACACCGTACGCTGACCTCAAGCGTGATGACTTCGACGAAATAATCGAGATGCTGAGCGAAGGTTATGGATCGGGTGGTGGGCGTGTCCAGGGCTATTTGCACCGCGACCGCATCAATAACATCGCCCACGCGCGCAGAGGCGCCCGTCAGGTAGCGATCGAGTCGGGTGGCGCTATCCCGGAACAGGCCGATTACCGCGTTGTTGCGGAGCCGGAAGGCGCTACGGTTGGAACGGTGAACGAAGATTTCGCCGTTGAGAGCATGGCCGGCGATATTTTCCTGCTTGGCACGACCGCCTGGCGCATCCAGCGCGTGGAGTCGAATATCGTGCGCGTCGAAGACGCAAAGGGCGCGCCGCCGACGATCCCGTTCTGGCTCGGCGAAGCGCCGGCCCGGACGGCCGAGCTTTCCGAGGAAGTTGCATCGCTACGGCGCGAGATCGGGCAGCGCCTCGATCGCGGTGAAGACCCTCTGCCATGGTTAAAGGCAGAGCTTTCGCTGGACGCTTTCGGCGCCGAACAGCTCGCACAGTACGCCCGCGTTGGTAAAGAGGCATTGGGCGTTATGCCAACCGATACAGATATCGTCTTCGAGCGGTTCTTCGACGAAGCCGGGGGCATGCAGCTCGTCGTCCACGCGCCGTTCGGCGGCCGGATTAATCGCGCTATGGGTCTTTCGCTGCGCAAGCGGTTTTGCCGCCTGCTCGACTTCGAACTCCAGACGGCCGCCAGCGACGATGCTATCGTGCTTTCACTGGGGCCGCAGCACAGCTTCCCATTAGAGGACGTCTTCGACTTCTTGCATCCCAGTACCGTCGAAGAAATGCTGACGCAAGCGCTGCTTGCGTCGCCGATGTTTACGGCGCGCTGGCGCTGGAATGCGACGCGCGCTCTGGCGGTGCTTCGCCAGTATCACGGCAGGCGCATCCCGCCTCCGATCCAGCGCATGCGCTCGGATGATCTCCTCGGCGCCGTGTTTCCGCAGCAAGTCGGCTGCCAGGAGAACATTAGCGGGCCTATCGATCTGCCTGACCATCCGCTGATTCGCCAGACGGTGCACGACTGCTTGTACGAGGCGATGGACCTGGGTGGACTAATCGCTTTACTGAATAGGGCACGAGATGGCGAAGTGCGCTTCCATGCTCGCGAAACCACCGAGCCGTCGCCATTCTCGCACGAGATACTTAATTCTAAGCCTTACACCTATCTTGACGATGCGCCTTTGGAAGAACGCCGGGCTAGGGCAGTTGTCACCCGCCGGACGTTGCCCGAGAACTCGCGCGACCTGGGCGCGCTGGACGCCGAGGCTATCGAACGCGTGCGTTACGAGGCCTGGCCGCAGCCGCGGGATGCCGAGGAAGTGCATGAAGCGCTGCTCAGCTTCGTGGTGCTCCGGCCTATCGACGAATGGAAAGACTGGTTCGAGGAGCTTGTCACTGCCGGGCGCGCCGCCGCTGTTTTCCCAATGGGCGATGCGCCCCTCTGGTTCGCCGCGGAATATCTAAAGCTGATCGAAAAGCTTTACCCCGGGGCAGAAGTTGCGCCGAAGCTGCGATTGCCCGAGAATCTAGCTCTGCTGGAGACTACGCCGGATGAGACGGCGAAGCTAGCTGTACGCGGCCACGTCGAATGCTCCGGGCCGGTAAACGTCGCCGATTTGGCGTACCGCACCGCGCTTTCTAAGTCGGACGTAGTGATCGCACTAGCTCAGCTTGAGGGCGAAGGCATCGTCCTCAGAGGCCTCTTTACGCCTAACGCCATCGAAGAGGAGTTCTGCGACCGTCGGCTCCTCGCTCGCATCCACCGGTATACGCTCGACAGGCTGCGGCGCGAAATCGAGCCGGTCAGTGCCAGCGACTTTCTACGTTTTCTTCTGCGCTGGCAGCACGTTGCCCCGGGCACGCGTTTGGAGGGCAAGCGCGGTTTGCTGGCCGCAATAGCGCAGCTGCAGGGTTTCGAAGCGCCTGTCGCTGCCTGGGAGCGGCACATCTTGCCATCTCGGATCGTCGAGTACCGCAGCGGCTGGCTCGATGAGCTGTGCCTTTCCGGCGATGTGTTGTGGGCCCGTCACACGCCTGGCAAATCGAGCAACGGTTCGAGTGGCGCCGCCGCCTCTGTAGCGACGCCTATCTCCTTAGCCGTCAGATCGGATTTTCCCTTACTATTGAAGGCTATTCGCGGCGAAGTGCCGCCGACCGAACCTTCGGCGGGGGCAGGACGTGATATCTTAGACATTCTCGATTCGCGCGGCGCGCTCTTCTTCGACGACGTAACATCCGCAACACGGCGACTGCCCGGCGACGTGGAGCGCGGCCTGTGGGAGCTTGTCGCTCGCGGCCTGGTGACCGCGGACGGTTTCCAGGCGCTGCGGTCATTGATGGCTTCCAAGCGACGACCCATCCGGCTGCATAACACTATCGGCGGCTTCCGCGAGCGACCGCTTACCTTCGGTATTCCGTCAGGTCGCTGGTCGCTACTGCCTGAGATAGATGAAGAGACGGTTGGCTTTAGCGATGACGTTGTCGCCGAGGCGTGGGCTTCGCAGCTCTTGCGACGCTACGGTGTCGTCTTCAGGTCGCTTGTGCAGCGCGAATCGATGTCGCTGCCGTGGCGCGATATCCTCAAGGCTTTCCGACGTATGGAGGCGCGCGGGGTTATCCGCGGCGGTCGCTTCGTCGAGGGGTTCTACGGCGAGCAGTACGCCTTGCCGGAGGCCGTCGATTCGCTCAGGCGTGTTCGCCGTCAGGACAAGAAGGGTGAAACGGTGTGGCTGAACGCGGTCGATCCTTTGAACCTGCTCGGCGTTGCCACGCCCGGGCCGCGCCTACCGGCCGTTATCTCTAAGGCTTTGATCTATAAAGACGGCGTGCCCGAAGTGGTAGAAGAAGGGGCAAGCAAGTGGCGCACGGCTGCGACGCCTGCGCTGGCTGGCTAGGGAGCAGCAACATTCGATTATGGGCAGCTTAGACGAGCTAGAGAGACCTCTACACGAGCGGCTGGCCCAACTGGAGCACGAGCGAGTCATCCAGCGCTTATGGGCTAAAGACCACACGCTTTGGAAGCCCGACCCAACCGAAATCTCCAACCGTCTCGGCTGGCTAGACGTGCATCAGCGGATGCGAGGGGAGACCGGCAGGCTAAACGCTCTTGCCGAGGCCTGCGCCGACTATGAACGCATCGTCCTTTTGGGCATGGGTGGATCGAGTTTAGGGCCCGAAGTGCTCTCCAAAACGTTTGGCGGAAAGCCGCTCATCGTTCTCGACACAACCCACCCCGTCGAGATCATCGAAGTCGAACGCAGTGGCGATTTGGAACGAACGCTGTTCATCGTTGCGAGCAAGTCGGGGACTACCATCGAGACGACCTCCCAGCTAGCTTACTTCTTCGACAAAATCCCGAATGGCGTGCAGTTCGTCGCCATAACGGACGCCGGCACGCCCTTAGAAGCAACGGCAAGGTCGTTGGGCTTTCGCGACGTCTTCCTTAACCCGCCGGACATCGGTGGCCGCTACTCCGTCCTCTCTTACTTTGGCCTTGTGCCGGCCGCTCTTATAGGCGTAGACGTGGGGACGCTTCTCGATAGCGCCTTGGAGATGTCCGAGGCTTGCAAAATATCAGCGGCCGCCGATAACCCAGGCGCCCGGCTTGGGGCGGCTATCGGTGAAGCGGCGCTGCAGAGTCGAAACAAGCTGACGCTGTGCCTACCGGACGAAATGGCGTCGTTCGGCGCGTGGCTAGAGCAGCTCATCGCCGAATCGACCGGCAAAGAAGGCAAAGGCATTGTGCCGGTCGTTGGCGAACCGTCGGGACAGCGTAACGTATACCGTTATGATCGTCTGTTCGTGGCAATGGGCTACGAAGTAGCGCTTAAGCCGTCCATCAGCCTGCCGTTTGTAGATCGCGCTAACCTCGGCGGGGAGTTCTTCCGCTGGGAGTTCGCCACAGCCATCGCCGGGCACGTTATCGGCATCAACCCCTTCGACCAGCCGAATGTGGAGGAAGCGAAGCAAGCCGCGAAGCGCTACCTCGAATCCGCCGCCGCTGCTGCTGTGCCGTTCGAAGGCCTCGAAGCCCTCAAGGGCAGCGTCAAACCGGGCGATTACATCGCCATCCAGGCCTACGTCCCCCGTACCGCCGCAAACGAAGCGACCCTTCAAGACGTGCGTATGGCGTTGCGAGACAGTGTACGCGTAGCGACTACGCTCGGTTACGGGCCGCGTTTCTTACACTCCGCCGGCCAGCTTCACAAGGGCGGCCCGTCGACCGGCGTATTCATCCAAGTAGTTGATGAGCCGGGGGTGGACCTGCCGGTTCCCGGCAAACCGTATACGTTTCGCATGCTGCTTGATGCGCAAGCTAACGGCGATTACCAAGCGTTGAAGGAAAGAGGCCGCAGAGTGATCCGGATGATATCATCGCCGTTAGAGGAGGAGTAGCGTGGAATTGGGCATGATCGGACTTGGCCGCATGGGCGCAAATATGACGGAACGTCTGCGGCGCGACGGCCATAACGTGATTGGGTACGACCGCCGGACTGAGATTTCGGATGTTGCGACGATTCCCGAGTTAGTGCAACGCCTGGCTCCTCCCCGCACCTTGTGGCTCATGGTGCCTGACGGTGTTCCGACCCAGCAGACGATAGACGAACTGAGCGGCCTGCTCGCCCCAGGCGACCTCATCGCCGATGGTGGCAACTCCAATTTCCGCGATACCCTCCGGCGTGGTGAAGCTCTCGAAAAGCAAGGACTACGCTTCTCCGACGTCGGCACATCCGGCGGCATCTGGGGTTTGACAGGAGGCTATTGCCTGATGATCGGTGGCAGCGACGAAGCTTTCAAGCTCCTGGAGCCTGCCCTAAAAACTCTCGCCCCGGCCGACGGTTATGCGCACGTTGGGCCTGTTGGCGCCGGCCACTTCACAAAGATGGTGCATAACGGCGTCGAATATGCTTTGCTTCAGGCCTACGCTGAAGGGTTTGAGTTGCTCGAAGCGTCACAGTTCGACATCGATCTGCATCGCGTCTCGCAGATCTGGCAACACGGGAGCGTCATCCGCTCCTGGCTGCTGGAACTCGCGGAAAGGGCATTCTCAAGCGATCCTCATTTAGAGACGATCCGGGGCTATGTAGACGACTCCGGGGAAGGCCGTTGGACCGTCCAAGAAGCTGTGAATCTCGCCGTTCCCGCGCCCGCTATTGCTGCAAGCCTTTTCGCCCGCTTTGCATCGCGGCAAGACGATTCCTTCTCGATGAGACTTATCGCCGCGCTGCGCAAAGAGTTTGGTGGCCACACTGTCAAAGGCGCAGGGCCTGATTCGTGACTTTAACCGCTCCCCCTGAGCAAGACATAATCATCCTCGGCGTATCGGGCGACCTCGCCCGTCGCAAGCTGTTGCCATCGCTCTATAACCTCGTTGCCCAAGATCTCTTACCATCTGCGGGCAAAATCATCGGCATGTCCCGCACTAACTTGGGGCAGGAGGGGTTCATAAACCTCGCTCGTGAGGCGATAAACGAATTTTCACGAAATGACCTCGATGAATCTGTGTGGGACTCCTTCAAGTCGCGGCTGATTTTCTTCCCCCTCAATGCTACCGGGTACGCGCTAGCTAAGGAATGCTGTGAGGAGGGGGAGCGCGTAGTTTACCTATCTGTCCCACCGTGGGCTGTGCCAGGTATCATTGTAGATTTACATAATGTAGGCCTCGTTGAAGGAACAAGGCTTATCCTCGAAAAGCCTTTCGGAAACGACCTTACGTCAGCGGTAGAACTCGAAAGAATACTCCATAAAGTGTTCGACGAGTCGCAGATATTCCGCATCGATCATTATCTCGGTAAGGAAACCGTCCAGAACATACTCGCGTTCCGTTTCGCTAATTCTATGTTTGAACGAGTCTGGAACCGCGATGCAATCCAGCATGTCCAGATAACTATGGCCGAATCGATGGGCATCGAAGGCCGCGGCAATTTTTACGAAGGCGTAGGTGCGCTGCGCGATGTTGTGCAAAATCACGTCTTCCAAATCCTGAGCCTTTTAACTATGGAGCCGCCGTCGAAGATGACCAGCGAAGATATCAGAAACGAAAAAGAGAAGCTGTTCTACACCGTTCAGGCCCTCCAGCCAGCCAGCACCGTGCGCGGGCAATACAGCGCTGGAAATATCGACGGGGAGCGTGTGCCGGGCTACATAGAGGAAGAAGGCGTCGAAGCAAATTCAACCACCGAGACCTTCGTGGCCACGAAGCTGATGATCGATAACTGGCGGTGGGCGGGCGTTCCGTTCTATTTGCGGACCGGCAAACGTCTGGCCCGTCGCACCACGGAGATCGTCATCACCTTCAAAGAAGTGCCCCTATACTTATTCGAAGACATTTGCCCCGGCGGCGAAATCGAGCCTAATCGCCTGTTCATTCACGTCCAGCCTGATGAGGGTATGGTCTTCACCTTCCAGGCCAAACAACCCGGCCCCGATATGCGCATCCAGGAAGTGAGCATGGATTTCTCCTACCGCGACTCGTTCGGTAAGGACCCTGCCGAAGCGTACGAATGGCTTTTGCTCGACGCGATGGAAGGCGATCGCACCCTGTTTTTGCGAGCAGATAGCGTCCTGCAGTCCTGGCGGATCGTCCAGCCAGCCCTGGACAATCCCAGCCCGATTCATACGTATCCCGCCGGCACTTGGGGACCTCCCGAAGCAGACGACCTCATTAAGCCGTATGTCTGGCTGCTTGATGAACCGTGAACTGATCGTTACCAGCGATATTCCGAAAGCGGCCTGTGAACTGTTCCTACAGATCAGGCCGCGCACGGTAGCTCTCTCCGGCGGTGATACCCCCGGGCCATTTTACGAACGCCTCGCCGGGCAGGACTACGACTGGAGTGCCGTAGACTTTTTCTTCGGCGATGAGCGTTGCGTCCCGCCGGACCACGAAGATTCTAACTACCGCCTGGCGTTTAAGACTCTCCTCTCGAAGATAGATGCGCGTGTACACCGTATGCCCGGCGAAAGCTGCGATGCTCTGGCCTACGAGGCAGCATTGCGATCGACATTTGGGGAAGGGTTGCCGGCCTTCGATCTGCTGGTACAGGGTATCGGAGAAGATGGCCACACAGCCTCCCTCTTTCCTGGCGATCCTGCCCTGGAAGAGAATGCAAGGTTGGTAGTGAAAGTCGTTCGCCCCGATCATCCTCGCCTTACGCTTACTTTGCCTGTGCTCTCTGCTGCCAAAGTAGCGATGTTCCTCATCTCCGGTAGGCAGAAACGGGAAGCGTTAAGGCAGATGCTCGCCGATGAAGATATTCCGGCAGCGTGCCTGTCAGCCCAGCGAATCGTAGTAATAGCGGACGAAGAAGCGGCGCCTCAGTAGCTAGCGTAAAGCGGCTAAGCGCCTTCTTTGTGGACTAGGGCAGCGATACTAGCGGTGTAGCTGTGCAAGAAGTTCTGGGAGCCGACCGGCCCTAACTCGCCATTACAAAAGAGGCCGGCCAGCGGAATCTGCCCTAATTTTTCCGCCACAGCGAGAGCGTCATGGTTGTGCACGCCGAAGAGGTTGTGCCCGCGACCGTTGCAGGAGCAGAGCAGTGCTCCGATGATGCTTTCGCCTTTTAATTCATCCTTAGCTTTCTCCAGCATCTCTTGCAAGTCTTCATCTGCGGTCGCAGAATCTCGCAGATGAAATTGTATGGTTTGGCCCATTCGAGGCAACGCGCCAACAGCGAGGACGCCTCTTTCGCCGTCGGCTGCCAGTAAGTTGCGGATGATAAAATCGCCCCGCTGGAAGTCGTCCTGGTATTCGTTCATGGCCAAGCCGATCAGTAGATTGCCGCGCGCTCGCCGTTGCATGGCAGGAGGGAGACTACGTACAGTATCTATCAGGACTTGAAATGCTGAACGGCCGCCGATGCTTTCTATAACGTTGCTCCGTACACCGGTGATCGTCCAGGTCTGGCCGATAGGCATGCAGCCCTGCGAGACGATAGTTCGAACCTCGTAAGGCCCGTTAAGAGCGACTGCCACCGCTCCGGCATCATATACATCGTCGTCCAAAAATAGATGCGTCCATCGACGACGGAATTCTCCTGAGGCCAATCCCCCCACTACAGGCACGCCGGGATAAGTGGCGGATAGTATCTCGAGAAGATCTTCGGTATCGATGCTGTAGGGATCGGCGAAAAGGAACCAGGCCTTAACCTCTTCCGGAGCTGTCCCCATCACCTTCTGCCATTCCTCTATGCCGTGGTTCACTTCAAGATGGCTCTGGGTAAGCCGCACGGGTCGTAAACTAGCGCCCGGCAAGGAGAAGACGAGGAGCGACACCGCTGGCTGTCGTTCGATCTCACGGCTTGGGCCGATGATCGCCTGGCCGGAGCAGCCGATTATCAGACGGGCGCCGGTAGCGCCCCGGACATCGGCCACCATCTGCGAATACTCATGGGAAAAATGGGGGCTGGCGAACAGGAAAGCCAGATCGATCTGCTGATCGTCTTCGGTTAATATCGGCAGCTGCGCTTTAAGCTCGCTCAGCGCATCCTGCCATTTAGCCTGCTCAGAGATAGCTGCGTTTGCTTTCATATGACATCCTGCCACTCAGAGAATGCTCAGTCTCAGGATTTGTAACTGGTTCTTAATAAGTATACAGCGAATAAAGTGTCCGTGAATTCCTCCGGGGCGCGATAGTGGCATCTGCGGAGTGACATTTGCGATAATAAGTCTAGGTTAATAAGGCTGTATTACTCAAGCTAATCGAAGCGCGATTATGGAAACGATCCTCTGCTCACGATGCATAGAAAATAAGGAGCCGCTGAGCGAGCAGCCGCTCCCCGGAAGTATGGGGGAGCGCATACTAGAGGAGATCTGTAGTGATTGCTGGGGCGAGTGGCGAGAGCTCGTCCCTCAACTCATCAACCACTACGGGCTCAACCTGGGCAACCCAGAACACCGTAGAGAGCTGCGTAGGGTGATGAAAGAGTTCCTGAACTTCGCTGACGATGAGTCTGACAACACGTAAGGAGCGAACATGCAATATCGAAAGATAGGTAATACCGACATCGAAGTTTCTGCCGTCGGCTTTGGCGTATGGACGGTCAGCACCACCTGGTGGGGACTCGGCGACGAGGATTACGGAGTTAGTTTGCTCCGGCAGGCTTACGATCTCGGCATTACGTTTTTCGATACAGCGGACACTTATAGCAATGGCGCCGGCGAGACGATCCTGGCCAAAGCCTTCGGCGATATGCGGGACAAGATCACTATCGCTACAAAATTCGGCTATGACTTCTATAACAATACGGGCGACCGGACCGGACATCAGGAGTTGCCCCAGGACTTCTCGCCGAAGTTCGTGCGTTTCGCTGTTGAGCAGAGCCTCCAACGCTTGGGGACCGACTACATCGATATGTATCAGATGCATAACCCTAGGATGTCGGCTATTGCAAGCGATGAACTATTTGCCGCGCTCGAAGACATGAAGCGCGAGGGGAAGATCCGCACGTACGGCGCGGCTCTCGGCCCGGCCATTGGTTGGGAGGAAGAAGGACACGCCGTGATGCAGGAGCGCTCTATCGACGTGCTGCAGATGATCTACAACCTCTTCGAACAAGACCCCGGCCGGAATCTGTTGTCCACGGCCGAGGCGGAAGGCATCGGCGTTTTGGTACGCGTCCCTCATTCCTCCGGTCTACTCGAAGGGAAGTATACGGAAGAGACGACGTTCTCAGAGAACGATCATCGCAGCCACAGGCAGCGCGAATGGCTGACCGAAGGCTTGAAGAAGTTGGAGAAGATCAGTTTTCTCACCGAAGGCACCGGACGAACGATTGGGCAGGCCGCAATTCAGTTCGTGCTCGCGTCACCCGCGATCGCTTCCGTTCTGCCTAACATATATAACCCCGATCAACTCAAGGAGTTCGCGGAGGCGTCCGACACGCCGCCGCTCACCAGTGAAGAGCTGGCACGCCTCGCCGATCTGTACGACAACCGGTTCTATCTCGATGAGACGCCCGTCGACGCGAGGACATCGGGTCAATAGCGACTGTGAATATGAACGCTCGTAACGAAACTACCGATAAGCCGATGCGACGCCAGTACGTGAAGTTCAGCGTTTACGAGATCGACCCGGCTTGGCGACGGTTAGACCCGTCTACACGTGAATCGGGGAAGGACGAGCTCTGTCGGATCGTCCAAGGTTTTAGCAGCAGGCTTTTCGTCAAGAGCTATAGCCTCATCGGCATGCGCGGCGATGCGGATTTTCTATTATGGCAAATCGCTGACCGTTTGGAGGATATCCGAGACCTCTCTGCAACGGTCTACGGCTCCCGAATGGGCGCGTACCTCCATATGCCGCACTCCTTCCTTGCGATGACGCGCCGCTCGATCTACGTATCGCCCGATGATCCGCATGCGAGCCGGCTCATCATAACGCCGACCGCGGCTAAATATCTTTTCGTCTATCCGTTCGTTAAGACCCGCGCCTGGTATAAGCTCAGTAAGGATACACGCCAAGCGATGATGGACGACCACATCGCGATAGGCCGCAAATATCCCTCCGTTAAACTCAACACGACATATTCATACGGTCTCGACGATCAGGAGTTCGTTGTAGCTTTCGAGACGGACGAGCCTTCAGATTTTCTGGACCTCGTCATGGAGCTCCGTGAGGCGGAGGCGAGTTCTTATACTGAACGCGACACACCGATCTTCACCTGCATCGCTATGGAGCTACGAGAAGCTCTGGACAGCCTCGGCGCCACGGTAGACAAGCTAGAACGCTTACCTCGATCGGTGAACGGACACGGCGATGAATGGGTGCGAGTCCTATCTACGGCAGAAGTGCCGGACGGGGCAAGTAAGGTCGTCTACCTTCATGGCGATCAGATCGCCGTCTTTAACATTGACGGTAAAGTCTACGCGGTCAGCAACCGTTGCCCTCATGCAAACGGCCCGATATCCGATGGCAAAATCGACGGCACGGTAGTCACCTGCCCTTTACATAATTCGCGGTTTGATCTCATCAGTGGCGAGCCGCTACAAGGCCCTGCGAACAAGCCGTTGACCAGATATCAAGTCAAGGTCGAAGACAGTCTTATCTTCATCGCGTCGGCGTACGGTGCGTCCGATCCTGAACGCACGCTACCGGCCGAAAGCCGATAGTTCGACGTTAACGAGCCAATATAGAGCGAACGATGATCGAATCTATTGCCGGCGTCATTATCTGGACGGATGACCTCGAAACGATGGCCTCGTTCTATAGCGATAAGCTAAGTCTCGAAGTCCATTCGGTTCGGCCGAACTTCGTCGCCTTTCAGTGCGGCAACCTGCGTTTGAGCATCGGGACGCATTCGGAAATCGCCGGGCACACGCGCGAACCACGCATCATGGTGAACCTCGACGTAGCCGATATCGATAGCGCGTATCGAGAGCTCACATCGCGCGGCGTGGAGTTCATCAGGACGCCCGAGGAAGAACGTTGGGGTGGCTGGGTGGCTACGTTCCGCGACCCGGATGGCAACGTACTGCAACTGCTGCAGCAGCCTAAAGCCGGCTAGGACAGCATTTCGCTGCTGTGTCCGGGGAACAGCCTGGACTTCGGATCCAGGTAGCGCTTGGCGTGGTTGATGGCTGTAGCTGCCTGGGCGTACCCGATAACGATAAGCCCCCATTTTTCGGTCCGCTCTTCGAACTTCGTAGACGGTAGCGAAAGCCTCGTCCCGTCATCGATCTGCTGCGCTTCCGGCAGTTCCGCTTTCTCAAGATACGTGAACTCTGTCACGTCGCCGGCGGCATATATACCCGGTATATTCGTCTCCATTCGTGGGTTTACGGATATATGCCGTAAATGTTCGTCCATTTCGGTTCCCCATGACCTCAATTCGCCTAGGTCTGCCTCGAAGCCGATTGCGACAACTATATCGTCGAATCTAAGATCTTGCTCTACGCCGGTCCTGTTGTCGTACAGCCGCGCCCCTTCGATTTTCTCGTCTCCTAAGACTGCCTTAAGCTCATAGTAGGTTCTAACGTCAACGTTCGACTCTATTACCTCGCTGATGCTCGCCTCATGAGCGCGAAAGCGATCGGAGCGGTGAACCAACGTAACGCTTTTAGCGATGTCTTTGATGCCTAGCGCCCAGTCGAACGCAGTGTCGCCACCGCCGACAATGAGGACCTCTCGGCCGCGGAACTGCTCCAAGTTCCTAACCATATAATGAACACCGGGTCTTCCTCCCTCGAGACCCTTAATGCTGAGCTTCTTCGGCGCAAAGGCGCCTATCCCCGCGCACACCGCAACGGCCCGCGAGTAGTGGGCGTCCCTGTCAGTGGTGATTATGAAGTTGCCATTCTCCAGGGCGAGACCTTTTGCCTGTTCTTCGAAAGCGTAGGTTGGTTGAGCAAAGGTCATCGACTGATCGTAGAGCTGCTTCACCAAGTCCTTAGCGAGGATTTTGCTATGCCCCGGCGCATCGTAAATGAACTTGTCGGGGTAGAGAACGGCCAACTGTCCACCTGGGTCGGGGAGCCTTTCGATTACTTTCGCCTTCATCTCTCTCATGCCAGCACAAAACGCGGCGAAAAGCCCCGTTGGGCCGGCTCCGACTATCGTCACGTCGTAAACGTCTTTTACGTTAGTCATTCGCAGTTCGCAGACCTCCCCGACTTGCCTCACTTGAATGTTTCTTTGTCTACATTCCCATTATCCGTCAAAAACTCTGCTTGCTGCTAGGTTATATAAGGTTGAACTATTGACAAAAGATCGATCATAGTAAGAGAATTAATTGTTAAAAACTATAAGTGCTGCCTAATTCCTTAAGCAAACCATTAGAGGGAGGGGACAATGGGACTCTTCGATCGGTTCTCAAAGCGGAAGGAAGAAAGCACGACCACAGAGGATCTACCGCCGCCTCAATGCCCGCATACGGCTCTGGTACCGAGGTGGGACCAGCTGGATGACATGGGCAAAGAAGATCTCGTCTCGCATTATTACTGTGAAGGATGTTCGTCGACGTTCACCAGAGAAGAGGGAGAACGCATAATGCGAGAGCTGAAAAACAACTTGCCGATGAACTAAGACATTAAATATAATCAGATCGGCGATTTCATCAAATCGCACTTTATCAAGTAAGGCTAGCGAGCGAGCCTAATCGCTAACCTAGAGTAGCCTTATATGCTGTCGGAGGGTCAAATGGCAGAAAAGAGTGGCGTATCTCAATTAGGGTACATCGGCGTCAACGCAACCGATGTTCAGGGCTGGACTTCCTTCATGGGGGAAGTTACCGGCATGCAGGTTTCAGGCAAGGCGGATGATGGCAGCACCTATCTTAGAATGGATGACCGCCAATACCGTTTCCTCATTCACCCCAGCGATCAAGACGACGTTGCGTACATTGGCTGGCAGGTCGCCGACGAAGCGGCCCTCGATGCCATCGCTGCGCAAGTCGAAGAGGCCGGTATCAAGGTCACTCCAGGCTCAAAAGAGGACATGGAGTCGAAGCACGTCCTAGGCCTCATCAAGTTCGACGACCCTAGCGGCCTCAAGACCGAAGTATTCTGTGGCGCTCAGGTGGCTACCAGGCCGTACTACCCCAGCCGCTCGAGCTCTGGCTTTAAGACCGGCGACCTGGGTATCGGCCACGCCGTAGTATGGGTGCCGGACGTGGACAAGAGCCTCCGCTTCTACCGCGATGTGCTTGGCTTTACCGTATCCGACAATATCTGGGGACGCACAGCCTTTATGCACTGCAACTCGCGCCACCACTCCCTGGCCCTTTTTGCAGCCGGCCCGAATATGAAGCAGCGGATGAACCATTTCATGGTACAGTACAACCAGATCGACGATGTCGGCTTGGCGTACGACATCGCCGACAAGCGTGGGGACCAGTTCGCGACCCATATCGGCCGTCACCCAAACGACCAGAACATCTCCTTCTACGTCGTCAATCCCAGCGGTTTCAATACCGAATGCGCCTGGGGCGCACGTGACGTCGACGACATGCTCTGGGAGACAGAGGTGTACAGCCGCGCTACTACTAACTACTGGGCCCACCCACGTGGGCGGTCAGAGACGAATGCGGCGGCTTCACCGTTTAACCGGTCCTAAGAAATTAAGCGCCGTAGATCAAAATCCACGGCGCTTCCTTGTGCTACTTGATAACAGTTCGTAATTATTTGAAGGGAGGAAACATGCTAACAGCAGACGAAGTACGAGGCGTTGTTGCGGTTATGCCCACCCCCGCCAAAGAGGGCGCAGAAAGGGTCGACGCTACGGATACCGTCAATCTTGACGAGACCGCTCGCTTGGTAGAGCAGCTGATTAAAGACGGCGCTGGTTCGATTATGGCGCTCGGCACAACCGGCGAATGCGCTACGCTGTCTGACGAAGACTACGAAAAATTCGTTGACTGCCTGCTATCGACAGTGCGCGGGCGCATCCCCACATTCGTCGGCACCACGGCGCTTGGGACACAGAAGATCGCCCAGCGCATCAAGTTCGTGAAGGAGCTTGGCGCTAGCGCAACACTTCTCGGCATCCCGATGTGGCAGCCGGCCACGCTTGATATGGCAGTGCAACACTACGCCGATATCTCCAAGGCTTTTCCGGACTTCGGCGTAATGGTCTACGCAAACGCGCGAGCGTTCCGCTTTCCATTCGGGGTTGACTTTTGGCAGGGCGTAGCAAAGAAAGCGCCCAACGGTAATGGCGGCGAAGTTCAGCAACCTGGAGATCCTCAAGGCAGTCTGGGAGATAACGAACCATAACGTACGCTTCGTGCCAGTGGATTCGACAGCCTTGCGTGGCGCTAAGATCGAGCCGGAGGCCATTACCGCCCTCTGGAGCCTTGCCGCTGGCATCAACCCGGCGTTAGCGCTGATCGATGCGATCGACGCTCGCGACTGGGAGAGAGCTGACCAGGTCGGCGCGGACATCGCCTGGTCGGGCGAGACCACTCATGAACTGCACAAGCCAGAAGTTTTCGCCTCGTTCAACATCCAACTCAACCGCGTTGTGATGGACGCTACGGGCTATGCAAACTGCGGCCCTATGCGTCCTCCATACGGCTACAGCGTTATGCCGCAAGAGTACATCGACGCTTGCAAGGAAGCCGGCCGCCGCTGGGCCCAGCTTCAGGAAAAATATGCCGGCGTCCGCACTCAAGCGGTCGGTGGTGGCGAAAGCTAATTCGCAAAATAACGATCGTATGAAGGAGAGGCGCCCAGCTGGGCGCCTCTCCTTCATTGTATTAGGTGCAGTTTTGCAGTCGTTAATTCGCCCAGCGCATCGCCATCACGAATGACAGGCGGTTCTTCATGCGCACTCTGCTGTCTTCCATGACAAAGGGACGCACCGCTCGTAGAAGTGTGCGTTTTAACTCTTCTTCGCCAACGGTTTGCAGGATAGCCTGCATCGGCCCGGCTGACGACTGGGCGCGCCAAAAATTCTCAACGTCCGGGTAATCAAAAATGCAATCGATTTCGCGGAAGCCGCATACCTTGAGTCCTACCTGTTCCACCAAAGCGCCGAGGACACCTTTGCCGGAGAAAGCGAAGGCAGCATCTTCAGATACGGGGCTGGGCAGCGTTAAGGATGCCGCCTTGAATATCTCTCGCTGGTCGCAGAACTCCGGCAGCCCCCAAGTCGTAACGACCACGATGCCAGTTGAGCGACAGGTGCGTCGCAATTCGAAAAGCGCCTTTATCGGATCGTAGACGTAGTCAAGAGAGTTGCTGGCGAGGAGCAGGTCGAACACACCCGTCCGATAAGGGAGGACTTCCAGGTCGCCGACGCTAAAATCGCCGCTAGGTACGCGCTCCCTCGCTATGTTGATAAGCTCCTCGGAAGCGTCTAGGCCGTATACCTCTGTTCCTAACTCGGCGGCCAGGACACTCGCTCCGCCGCTGCCGCAGCCGGCATCGAAGAATGTAATGCCCGGGCCTACGTTCATCTCATTCATGATGGCTGTCCAGAGCGGCTTAAACATCGGCTCTTGGAGTTCCGCCCAGTCTCGCGCGGCAGCGCCCCACAGTTCTCCTTGGATCACGGCTAATTGTGCGCCTCTATCGATCTCTGCTGTCATAGACTTCTCTCATCAAATCCCGAGTTGAATATCGCTGCAATAGTATACTGCTTTGCGGAAGCGATGCAACTTATCGCCCTATTGCTCGTCGTACCTAAGCGAAAAGCATGGCGCTCGGGACTGCCTCAGTCGAGCGCCATGCGATACTGGTAAGCTGCAAGCGATAATGCGCTTGCATACTGTTACAGGCTATTGCCTATCTCATCCCAACTGCGGCTGGCCATCAAATCAGACCAGCGCGTATAGAAGTGACGCTGGTTGTGCTCGCTCACCCGGGGGCCGAGCAGCCCTGGAAATTCTTCGCTGTATCGCTCGTGGCCGATCGATAGCTGGTAATTATAGTCTAAGCGCTTTGCTGTCCTGCCACGACTGGCGGCGGTAGCCTGGCCCCAGTTCTCCATATCGCCTTCTTCGGTGATGCCGGCCGGGCTAAAGGACTGGAGGTACGATACGCGGTTGGCGTCCTTCACTTCCGGCGGCGCGTTCTTATCGACGATGCACCAGGACCATATCTCCATCTTGTCCGGCCCGCGTGGGTGCCAGACACGTATGGTGCTTGTGCCCCAAAGGGTCGAGAAGTTCGGGAAGATGGTGCCAGCGGAACTGCCCAGCCGCGCTCGGGTAGGACCGAGCCGTTGTTCCATCTCCGATAAGTGTTCGTAGAGGTAGCTGCCTGGCTCATCGACGCGGTCAGGGTTGAGCATCATGCCGTGGCCGTGGCCGGTGCTTGCCACGAAGTTTCTAGGATCGTTTCGACTGGCGACTGTGTCATCTCGTTGACTGCTGCCCCGGTTAATAGAGCTTCGTCTCGGCTGCACTTTCATTGCTGAGGCGTGGGTGATCGGGAAGTGGTAGGAGTCACCTACGAAGTTCTCGGCGGCGAACTTCCAGTTGCCGGGGACCAGCCACTTGTGCACACCACCGATGAGTTCAGCCCCGCCCTCGCGCCTATCGAGGAAGATGTCCAAATACCACGCCATATCGCCCAAGTAATCGCGCAACCCAGGGGCGGCGGGATCGAAAGTGCCGAATATCAGACCTTTGTACGAATCGACCTGTGCTAGTGGGACGAGGCCCCACTTCTCCATGTCCAATTCTTCGTAGTAGTACTCTTTGTACCCCGGGACGCCGACTAGCTTGCCATCATCACCGTACGTCCAACCGTGATATGTGCAAGTGAAGGCGGCCGCGTTGCCCTGGTCTGCCCGACAGACGCGCATGCCCCGATGGCGACAAGTGTTGAGGAACGCGTTGATCTTGCCGCGTGAGTCGCGAACTACGAGTATGGGATCCTCGCCGATGTAAGGGGAGACGAAATCGCCAGGGTTCGGTATTTGCGAATCGTGCGCCAGAAAGCCCCAGCATCGAGCAAAAATCTTCTCCAACTCCTCCTCATAAATATCGTTATCGATAAATATTCGACGGCTGATCCTGCCTGTGGCCGGGTCGAGCAAGCCTTTCACATCGAGCATAGCTAAACGCCTCCTTATTATTTCTGCTCAATTTAGTTCATACTAACAGTATTGCTTATATCTATCCAGTAACGTCCCTAAACATAAAATGACATATTAAACCGACGCTTCATAGTATCGTTTCTCTTGACGATAATAATAAGC
>WHTN01000051.1 GCA_009377715.1 Dehalococcoidia bacterium
CAGCCGTGGCTGTCCTCGGCATGATCGGCGTCCAGCCGGACTACCGCTCATGGCCATAGACCTCAGCACTTCCGTATCCGAGACGCAATGGGTGGTGATCAGCTACGGCCTTACGCAAACAGCGCTGGTCCCCCTGGGCGGCCGGCTATCGGACGTCTTCGACCGCAAGGATACTTTTTTAGGCGGATTACTGCTTTTTATCGTCGGCAGCGTGTTCGCTAGCCAGGTAGCAAACGTTGAGTTACTTATCATCGCCCGTGTGGTGCAGGCGATCGGTGCGGCGAGTATCATCGCTACCAGCTTCGCCCTGGTCACCGACCTTGCGCCGCCCGCTCAGCGTGGCCTAGCTATAGGCATCATCGTCGGGCTTATCGGTGTCGGCGTGGCTCTAGCGTTCGCTTTAGGTGGGGCGCTTGTCACCCACTTCGGCTGGGAATCGCCGTTCTTCGCTATGGCGGTAGCCGGGGTGCTACTTCTCGCCACGGCCTCAATCGTGCTGCCGAGGGCTTACGTGTGTTGAAGAAACAACCTATCGACTGGGTCAGCGCAGTCTTGCTGGCGCTGGCGTTAGCCTCGTTGCTGCTAGGCATCACCAAGGGACGAGAATGGGGCTGGGAGTCGGCCCGCATCCCGACGCTATTTATCGCTTCGCCCGTAATGTTGCTGCTGTTCTTGGCTTATGAGAAACGCTACAGCCATCCGCTCGTCGACCTCTCGCTGTTCAGAAGCACCGTTTTCACGTCTAACAACTTCGCGCTTTTGCTCGGCTTCGCGCCGCTCGGCGCTGCTCATTTTCTGATGCCGTTCTATTTGCAAGGCCCGAGGGGATTCACTCCACAGGAGACAGGCATCATCCTGCTGCCTTTCCCATTCGGCAACACGCTCGGTTCCCTGGTGATCGGGCGCTTGACCGCCCGATTCAGTTTCTTTCGCCCTCAGCATCGTCAGCCTAGCGTTTATAATCGTTGGCTATACCACCTTATCGCTGGTCGAAACGGGTACTTCGCTCGCCGACCTGCTCTGGCGGGTCTTCGTCGGTGGCTTCGGTATCGGCGCGTTCCAAACCGCGATCACGAACCTGATAATCTCGGCGGTGCCCTCGGAACAGCGCGGTAGCACGTCCGGCGTCCTCAGCATGTTCCAGGCGACAGGTGTAAACGTCGGCACGGCAGTATCCGGAGTCATCCTCGCGACGGTCACGAACAGGCAATTCGCCGGCCTAGAGGGATCGCTCGCCACGCCTCTGCACTTCGCGCAACTGGCCGGCGAGCCGGAACGCTTATCTGACCTGGAGAGGGCCTTCGGAAACGGCTTCGCCGCGGCGTTTGCCGTGGTGACAGCGTTTGCGATTACCGGTATGCTCTTCGCTCTTTTCAGCCTGCGCGAGACGCGCAAGCGAGACCGCTCCGTACGCTCCTTGGATGCTAGACCGAATATCGGACGTCCAGTTTCAGACGCTGCCGACCAACCCCGGTCTACCTGACTACGGTCTAAGGTAACTGTGATGCGCAGGAGGTGCTTGATTGAAATCGGCAGCTTCTGATTGAGGCGAGTTTTCAAACGCAGGGCTTACGCAAATTACCTCTCCGACTGTAAGTTTCCACAAACATTTGCACCTGCATCTTAGTACTGCTACCATTTACAGCAGGAGGTCACTATGGGATGTGAATCTGATACTGCGACCATACTTCGCGAGGCCGGCGCCCGTCTTACGCCGCAACGGATGCTCATCGTATCGGCTGTCCGTCATGCCAACGGCCACATTGGGGCGTCCAGCATCCTGGAGCAGGTACGCACCCATTACCCGTACGTCGATCTGTCCACCGTTTATCGCACTCTGGCCGTGCTCAAGAATATGCATCTCATCACCGAGACAGACATGGGCACGGGCGATTATTCGTTCGAATGGATACATCACGACCGCCACCATCACCTCATCTGCAAAGTGTGCGGTTCCGTTACTTCCTTAGATCATGACTATCTTGAAAACGTCAGTACGGAGATATTCGCGGACTACAGCTTCCGCGCCGATCTAGACCACTTCGCCATTTTCGGCGTTTGCGCTAATTGTGAACAGAAGAACGGAGAGAGCAATCAGAATGTCTAAGCTAGCCCAACGGGTTAGGCTATTTAGCATCGCCTTCGGAGCCTTGTCCCTCGTTTTGGTCGGGGTCGCGTGCGGCGACGACGATGAAGGCGGCGATGGAGATGGCGGAGAGCTTAAGGTTGTGACCACCGTTTCACCGATCACCAGCATCGTCGAAAACATCGGCGGCACCAAGATAGACCTCAAAGGCATCGTACCCGAGGGCGAGAACTCGCACGAGTTCGAACCGGCGCCCTCGGTGGCTCGCACGCTAGCGGACGCCGATCTGATAATCATGAACGGCCTCCAGCTGGAGGAGCCGTCTTTGGAGATGGCAGAGGCGAATAAGAGGGACGACGCCGTTATCCTCCTGCTCGGCGATAATACGGTAACGCCGGAGCAGTACAAATACGACTTCAGCTTCCCCAGAGAAGAGGGTAAGCCGAACCCGCACCTATGGCCGGAACCGACGCTCACACTGAAGTACGCCGAACTCGTACATCAACAGCTGCTAGCGCTCGACGGCGAAAACGCGAGCTACTACGACGACAACTTCGACGAACTAAAGCGCCGTTTAGAGATGTTAGACCAGCGCATGAGGCAGGCCGCCAATACGGTGCCCCAGCAGAACCGCAAGCTTCTGACCTACCACGACTCCTGGGCGTACTGGGCCGACCGCTACGGCTGGACGGTCATCGGCGCGGCACAGCCCTCGGACTTTTCGGAGCCGTCGGCGCAGGAAGTCGCAGACCTGATAGACCAAGTCAGAGAGGAGCAAGTCCCGGCCGTCTTCGGTTCGGAAGTGTTCCCCAGCCCTGTACTCGAACAGATAGCGCGCGAAGGCGGCGCTGAGTTCGTAGATGATCTACGAGACGACGACCTGCCCGGCGAGCCAAGTGAGACGCTGCACAGCTACATAGGCCTTATGGTGCAAAACATGAAGATCATGCTCCCTGCGCTCGGCGGGAACGCTTCGGCAATGGACGACGTCCCAACAGGCGTAGTGTTCACGGACGGTCCGAGCGAAGCCGAGTACCCGCAGTAAGGTAGAACGAGATGGTGGAGCGGCCAGCACTACAGGGCTTCTTTCATACTAGCTGGCCGCTTCACCGTTGCCTTCGAGAGGCCGAATGTCCACAATAGTATTACCATGCTCCACCCCGTACCTCATGAGTTTGGCTCTTCCGACCCGATAGTCGAGTTCCGCGACGTAAGCTGCGGCTACCACGGCGACGCGGTAATTACCCATATCGACCTTAAGATAATGCCGTACGACTTCGTCGGCCTTCTTGGTCCGAGTGGGGCAGGCAAGACGACGATCTTGCGAGCGATCCAGGGGGCCGTCGAAATCTACGATGGCGATGTGCTAGTCGACGGCGCATCGACCAGAAGGCGAAGGCCGCGCGCCGGTTATGTGCCACAGCTAGAGGCAGTCGATTGGAACTTCCCGGTGACGGTGGAGCAGGTGGTGCTAATGGGCCGCGCCGCCGATGGCTGGCTACCGTGGTCATCGAAAGAGGACCGCGAAAAGGCGTCGCAGATCATGGAACGGCTGGGCATCGCGCATTTACGTAACAGGCATATACGGGAGCTTTCCGGAGGACAGCAGCAGCGCGTGTTCCTCTCCAGGGCGCTGATAAGTAGCCCGCGCCTACTTTTGCTCGACGAACCGACGGTCGCGGTCGACATCAAGACGCGCGACGACATCCTACACCTGCTCGACGAACTGAACCACGAGGGCGTGACAGTCATCATGACTACTCACGAACTTAACGCGGTGGCCGCCCACCTACCCTGGGTGGTCTGCCTCAACCGTCGTATCGTGGCCGAAGGGCCACCCTCGCAAGTGTACAGTCCCGAAGTCCTCAAGGCGACCTATGGCGCTGACATGGCCGTGGTCGAGTACAACGGCATGAAGCTCGTCGCCGAAATGCCTCACTTCCTCGGCCGCGAAGGCAGAGGGCGAATAGACGCAACGATAGGCGAAGAGGACTAGCGATGTTCGAGCCGTTTGAGTACGAGTTCTTCGTACGCGGCATTGTCGCTACTGTCATGGCTGGGGCGCTTTGCGGCCTCATCGGCGTGTACATCGTACTGCGGCGGATGAGCTATATCGGGCACGGGCTCTCGCATGCCGTATTCGGTGGGGCGGTGGTCAGCTACATTATGTCCTTCAACTTCTATGTCGGCGCCAGCATTTGGGGCTTTATGTCGGCTCTGCTGATAAACGCAACGACCCGCCGCCGCCCGTTTATCGGCGCGGACGCCGCCATCGGCATCATCACAACGGCCAGCTTCGCCCTAGGCATCGCTCTTATCAGTCGCTACCGCAGCTTCACCCGCAATTTCGACGCGGCATTGTTCGGCAATATCCTCGGCGTCACTAACGACGACCTTTTCGCCATCGGCGCGGTGACTGCCATGGCCTTCATCTTACTCATCGCCTTTTACCGCAAACTTCTCTTCACTACTTTCGACCCAGAGGCGGCGCGCGTTTACGGCGTGTCGACCGAATGGATCGATACGCTTTTTTCGCTGATCCTGGCCGCTACTATTGTCGTCTGCATGCAGGTGCTTGGCGTAACGCTCATAGCGGCAGCGATCGTCATCCCACCCGTTACAGCGCGCCTCCTGACTCATAGCTTCAGCTACGTCCTCGTGCTCTCTACCTTGATCGGAGCCATATCGGGGCTGGCCGGGATGTACCTAAGCTATTACGTAGACGTTTCCTCCGGCGCGAGCATCGTATTATTCGCGGCTGCCCTGTTCGCGATCGCGATGCTTTATTCCACCGTACGCGAGCGTATCGACGTGGCGCGCGGAGCGGCCAGGAGACGGTTAGCGGTCGCGCATGAAGATGCTGGAATCTTCGATTAACGTTCGCTACCGTGGCTTTGCACAAAAAATGCAAGACTCAGTTTTGTCACTCTGAGCAAAGCGAAGAGTCTTACGTGAAACATTTTTAACGTAAGATTCTTCGCTCCCTGCGGTCCCTCAAGAATGACGTTTTGTGCAAAGCCGACACCGTTTGCACCTACTTTGTGAGATGCTATACTAAGCCAGATCGAGATTGATTAAGGCACGGAGCGATCCCCGGAACTGGCTGCTGATAGCAGCAGCTATGTCAACAGCCCTCCCAGCCTTCTATTTCCGCCTCGTAGAAGTTACAACCGGCGACCATCTTGAACCGACGCCTCGAGCCATAATCTTCGGCATCGGCATACTGGGCGCCGCTTTCCTGATAAGCTGGGTCGCCGAGGCGGCGGAGATGGACATTCCGCAGACGCTGGCCCTCGCGGTCTTGGCGCTTATCGCTGTTTTACCTGAGTACGCGGTAGACCTATATTTCGCGTGGACGGCGCCAGAGATACCGGAGAACCGTCACTTCGCCGTGGCCAACATGACCGGAGGCAACCGGCTGCTTATTGGCCTGGGCTGGCCGGTGGTCTTCTTCCTTTTCTGGTGGACGACGAAACGCAAAACTCTCTCAATCGATAGAGGACATGCGTTAGAGTTGACCTTCCTGGCGATCGCCACTCTTTACTCCTTTACTATTCCCATTAAGGGCCATCTCTCACTTCTCGATACGGTAATCCTGGTCAGCTTGTTCGGGGCCTACATATTCTTCGCCTCCAGACGCCCTACGGAGGAACCTGAGCTCCTCGGCCCAGCGAAACTCGTAGGTTCCTTTCCCATGATCTCTCGCCGTATACTTCTCTTCGTCTTATTCCTCTTCGCCGGCAGCGCGATCTTCGCTTCAGCAGAGCCGTTCGCAGAAGGGCTTATCGAGATTGGCGAGGAGTTCGGGATCAGCCAGTTCCTACTGGTGCAGTGGCTCGCGCCTCTCGCTTCAGAATCGCCAGAGTTCATCATCGCCTCGCTCTTCGTGCTGCGCGGTCGGGCAGGTCCAGCGATGGGCGCGCTGATCTCATCCAAGGTAAACCAGTGGACGCTTCTTATCGGCTCGCTGCCGTTAGCCTTCGCTATCTCAGGCGGTAGTCTTTCGCCGCTAGACTTCGATTCGCGGCAGAGTGAGGAGATCTTGCTGACGGCCGCTCAATCCGCTTTCGCCGTGGCGGTATTCTTGAGCCTCAGCATATCCCGGTGGGAAGCTTTACTATTAGCTGCACTCTTCGGCACTCAGCTTTTCTTTACGGATACGACCGTCCGGTTGGTCTACTCCTTCGTCTATATTGTCCTGGCGGTTGGACTGCTCTTCTACCAGAGAAACGAGATCATGCCCCTGCTACGCTCCGCCCGAGAGGCGGCTCGTGGGGGGCCACCGTTGGAAAGAGATCCTATGATCACGGCAGCAGGGGAAGAAACCTTCCCGGAAGATAGTCCGTCGGAGCGTGCCGATGTCGCTGAGCAGCCTAGCGACGGCCGCCGAAGAGATTCTTGACCTGATCCCAGAGCGAATTCTGCCCTACCCGGCCGAGGAATTTACCCCAGGCCTCCTCCGCAGAGACCGACCGCTCTAGCCCACGCACCCGCTCTTCAAGGATGTCCCGAATCTGCCCCTCCTCGCCTGCGTCGATCCAGAAGCCGTGCTGGTCGACACACGTATCGAGTTCGAGGTCGTAGGCGCGATAGTTGAAGGCGCGCATCTGCTTATCGCACACCGGACAGGCTAGTTCGCTCTGACGCTCGGCGTACTCGATAGTGGCCTGCCGTTGTTCTGTCTGCGGTACCACCCTCGCCTCAACTAGATCGAGTTCGTGATGGTCCAGCCAGCGGCCGTTACACTGCGGGCAATAGTCTACCTCTATACCGCCATGATGTTCAACCGCTAATTCCCCGTGACCGCGCGGACATTGCATAATCGGCTTCTCCTTCTCGTGAAATCAGACTCATTCGATGGTATATTACGTCTAACAAGGCGTCAAAATCCTAACCATTCCGTTTGAAAAGTGCTTATAATAGTACAGCACTCTAGTTAAGGAGGTTGGCATGCTCGACGTACGGAACTTGATCGATTTTAACAGCGATTCTATGAGTCGGGATATCTACTTAGATCGCGAGATCTATGAACTTGAACTCGAACGCATTTTCGCGCGTTGCTGGCTCTTCCTGGCCCACGAGTCGCAGGTAGCAAACCCAGACGATTTCGTCTCCGCCTATATGGGCGAAGATCCGGTGCTGGTGATCCGCGATTCGCGCGGCAACATAGGCGCATTTCTGAACACTTGCCGCCATCGCGGCATGCGCGTCTGCCGCGCCGATGCCGGCAACGCCGCTGCGTTCACTTGTACGTATCACGGCTGGACGTACGGCAACGACGGCAAGCTTGTCGGCGTGCCGGGATATAAAGAGTACTATTACGAAGAGCTAGACATGGAGAAGTGGGGACTGGTGCCGGTAGCCCAGGTGGACACTTATAAGGGGCTGATCTTCGGCACGTTCGACGCGGAAGCCCCACCGCTGCGAGAGTATTTGGGGGATATGACATTCTACCTCGACCACTACCTAGATCGACGCGAGGGAGGCACGGAGGTTCTCGGTGGCGTGCACAAGTGGACCATCCGCTGCAACTGGAAGTTTCCTGCGGAGAACTTCGGCGGGGACGGCTACCACTTCCCTGTTACGCACGCTTCCTACATAAAGACTACGAACCGCCCGGCGAGCAGATTTAGCCTGGCGGTAAGCCCCGACAACGGGCATGGAGCGCTCATCACTGAAGCCACGCTTCGGGAGCAGGTGCGCGGCGTCGAGGTAGTCGAGCGGTATATGGATGAGATCACACCAGAGGCGGAGCGCCGGCTGGGACGGGCGCTTTCGCACGTGAACTTCCCCGCTGGCACGGTGTTCCCGAACCTCTCCATCCATATAAGCCCAAGCCTGAGGATATGGCACCCACGCGGGCCTGACAAAATCGAGATATGGTCCTGGTGTCTTGTCGATAAGGAAGCCCCAGCAGAGGTCAAGCAGGCTCTAGCGCGCAGTCAGCTGCAGTCGTTCTGCATGGCCGGCATGGCCGAGCAGGACGATATGGAGAACTGGTACCAGTGCTCTCTCACCAGCCGCGGCACCGTCGCCCGGCGGTATCCCTTCAACTATCAGTTGCGTCGAGGGCAAGAGCGAGAAGACGAGGAGATGCCCGGCACTTTGACCGATGGCCCAAGCGAAAACAACCAGAGGCATTTCTACCGGCGCTGGGCCGATTTGATCGGGGCAAATAGCTGGGCAGAAGTCCCCGATACCAAGATCGCCGATAGGCCCTAATCCAGTCCGACCGCGTCCTTGAAGCGGCGTAACGCTTCGATGTGGTCGCCAGGCGACTGTAAGCCTGCGCCCACAGTGTTCACCGCGTAGTGGGTCGCGCCGATCTCCCGCCACGCCTCCATCGCCGTTGCCCAATCCTCTGGACCGCCGCGTGCGACTGTGCCCCTCGCCTCGATGCCGATAGCCTTGGGGTCGCGACCCGCCTCCCCTGCGTAGCTTTTCAGTTTCGCTAGAACGGCCGGCACTTCTTCAAGCGACCTTATTTGCGGAAACCAGCCGTCAGCCAGGCGGGCGATGCGGCGGATGACCGGTTCGGCCATCCCGCCCATCCAGACGGGGATCGGCCTTTGCACCGGTAGAGGGTTGATACCGGCCAGAGTTATCTTGTGCCACTCACCTTCATAAGTGACGACGTCCTGTGTCCAGAGTGCCCGGAGGACTTCGATCTGCTCCTCGATCCGGCGACCGCGGTCACGGAAGTTTTCGCCTAGAGCCTCGTATTCTACGTCGTTCCAGCCGATGCCTACGCCGAGACGCAGGCGGCCACCGCTTAGGATATCCAAAGCGGCGGCCTGCTTGGCGACGAGCGCAGTCTGACGCTGCGGAAGAACGAGAACGCCCGTAACCAAGCCTATCTTCTGGGTGAGACCAGCCAGGTAGCCGTAGAGAACAAATGGTTCGTGGAAAGGGCTTTCGTGAGTGTAACTGTAGGGATACTGTTTGCCATCCGGCCTTTTCGGATACGCGCCGAGCACATGATCGTAGACGGCAATATGGGAATAGCCCATCTGCTCCACCGCCTGGGCATAGTCCCGGATCGCTATAGGATCATTTCCGATCTCGGTCTCTGGAAAGACGACTCCCACGTGCATACTGGTCCTCCTTTCGCAGCCGTTCGTAGTAGCCAAAGGCTATTAGATGCAGGACGAAGGGTCAAGACATCTGGCCAATCAAATTGCAAAAGCGTTGCAAGAATCCTGATATTATAGTTTCGCGCAACGCTTCTCACCCCCACATAGCGATGAGCGAAAATACTACGAGCCCAAATAATCTTAAGTCGGCGGTTTCACGCCTCACTGAGATGCTGAGCGCTTTGCGCTATCCACAGTACCGACGGTTCTGGTCTGGCCACATGGCTTCGATAGTCGGCTTACAGATGTACTGGGTGGCGCAGGGCTGGCTGATCTACGATATTACCGGCGAGCCACTGGCCCTCGGTTACGTCGGCATCGCGAGCTCGGCGCCCTCGATATTGCTGAGTCTCGTAGGGGGCGTTCTCGCCGATAAAGTCGATCAGCGGCGGTTGATAGTCTCGGCCGAACTCGCCGCTTCCGTATTTCTCGCCTTGCTGGCAACGCTCGTCGTACTCGATAGAGTGGAAGTCTGGCACATTTTGGCAATCGCCTTCGCCAACGGCGCTATTCGCGCTTTCAACCAGCCGGCGCGGCAGTCGCTCTTCCCATACCTCATCGACCGCAAGGACATGATGAACGCGGTCGCCGTCAATAACCTCGCCTGGGAGGGCACAAGGCCGATAGCGCCCGCCCTCGGCGGCGTGGTTATCGCGCTGGCCGGTGCTGGGGCGGCCATATACGTCGCGGCGGCGGGTGGCGTAGTCTTTGCGCTGGCAACTCTATCGCTCAAAGTGCCGCCGATACCGCGCGCAGAGGGTCGGAGCATGTGGCAGGACATGGGCGAAGGGCTGCATTTCGTGCGCGAGAACGGTATCTTCGCCTTCCTCATCGGCATGAGTTTCTTCAACAGCTTCTTCGGCATGGCTTATGTGCAACTGGTTCCTATCTTCGCCGAAGACATCCTCGATGTTGGCGCCGCGGGCCTTGGCCTGCTGGTCAGCGCTAGCGGCGCCGGTTCGCTCATCGGCACGTTGACCGCCGCATCGCTGAACAAGTTCCGTCACAAGGGCTGGCTGCTTATCGTCGGACCAGTGCTCTTCGGCGGCTTCCTTACGCTGTTCGCCGTATCGGACTTCTTCGCTCTTTCGCTAATCGCAATCGCAGGGGCGGGACTGAGCAACCAACTGTTCATGATAACGTCGCAGACGACACTTCAGATGCTGGTGCCGGACGTCTTAAGGGGTCGCGTGATGGGCCTGTACGGCCTAACCTGGACGCTTCAGCCGATGGGTTCGATGCAGGCCGGAGCGATTGCGACGGTCCTCGGCGCGCCCGCCGCAGTGGCCATCGGCGGCCTGGCGGTAGCGGCGTACGCGCTGGCTATCGCCTCGCCAAACAGACGAATACGCCGCTTGGGCGAGGCGGCGCAAGAGCCGGCCGCTTCGGGCATCGGCTGACCGCGATGATCAGCGTTGCACCCACTGGCCTCCGCTGCTGACGTTCAGCCACACGATATCTTCACTGCAAAGTTCACCGAGCGTGTTTAGCGCGTCCGGCGACTGCGGATCGAAGAGCAGCCACGACTGCTGCAGGTTGATAAACAACGCGATTACGTTGTTCCTCCAGAGTTAATCCAGCCGTTCGGAACCCACCAGTTAGCCGCATACTCATAGCCATAAGGAAGGCTTGAACCATCCCTACCTGGCGCAACTGCGACTCCACTGACCCAACCGAAGACGGGGTCATAAAGACAGTGACCCGAGGTAAGGACTGCGTCCGGGCCGATGAATGTACCCGTACAGCCCCATAACGGAAAGCCAAGACTGTCATACATCTCCTCCAGATAGACGATACGTCTTAGGACTGCATTCGCCGCCGGGTTTGACAGTCGAGCGCGATCATCAGTGCCGATGACCGCGGCCAATCGTAGTGACGGTTCAGTGGGAACCGGTGTCACTGTTGGCGTAGGTGATGGCCCCATCTGGTTGCCTACTTCGGGAAGAGTCTCATCTGTAAGACCGATGGACGGTCGTAACCCTCCACCAGATCCTACGCCGGCGACAAAGTTGTTAACCTCTTGTGTTGCTAAGCGTCTCGCGCACTGCTATCACCTATATATGATAGGGCAACGATTGCAGCCGAAATGACGCCTAATACGAATGCGAGTCTAAAACGTCTCATTCTAAGCCATCTCCTGAAAAGCAAACATTAGGCCAGATATACAAGAGTTTTGGCTTAGTGTAAACGGTTCTATGGCACACAGTCGAAACAAGTAAAGAGCAGACCCAGAAGATCCGCTCCTTTTTACGCCGAGAGATGTGGAGGCCGTGGTTACTTAGATCGCCGTGCCGTAATGCTTTCGCACGGCCTCCCATACGGCCTGAGCGGCGGCTTCCATGCATTCCGTAACCAGGTAGGGGATCTCACCGTCTTCGGCTTCCTCCACGCGGCTTATGCCCGCCCGGACGGCCCGACCCGGAACTGAGCCCTCGCTCTGGGCCTCTTCGGATACGTCGACGATGATCTGGAAATCGACATCGATGTCTTCGAACGCGGTAGCGCCATTCGGTTGCCAGTTCTGCGTCATCGATCTGCCCTCCATTATGTACGCTTACATGGCAAAAGTAACGGTAAAGGATCGGCTATCGAATAAAGAGATGAGGCGTAGCCGTTACAAGTACGTCACACTCGGCAAGCCTGGGGTCGCTACGGTGACTTCGGCTAGGTGCGGCGACTCGACAAACCGCCGAGTATGGCGATCAACGCAGCGAGCAACAGCCCGATTAAGAATAGCTTCGCGACGAATATTCCGAGGCCGCCGAAGAGAAGGACAATGAGCACTATAAGAATAATTGCTACTAGCATCTTCTATATTCCTTTTGCTCCATGTTACCACGTCATGACGGCTGGTTGCTGGTTTGTGAACAATTTGTGCCCAGCCCGTATAATCGATGCTGCCGAGCCGCGAGTCGTTCGGACCGGCTGAATAGGAGGCGAACACATGGCTGCCATTAACGCTGAACTCTGGGTAACTGATGTTGGCGCAGCGCTGGATTACTACGAGAACGTTTTGGGCTTTAAGCGGGTCCGGGCGAATGCCGGTGAAGATGGGCGGGTGAGACATTGCGAGGTGCAGTTTGGGACTAGCAATTCCCTGGTCATCACCTCCGCCACGCCTGGGCCGAACGCTGTAGCTGAGGTACTAGAGCCGCTTGACCAAGGCAGTATCAGAGGTGCTGGCGTAATGATACTTATCGTCCTGAGCGAGGGAGAAGACCTCGACGGCTATTACGAAGAAGTCGCGCGAAAGGACATTAAGTTAATCCAGCCGATTTACACGAGGCCATCGGGGTTACGCCTATTTCAGATACAAGACCCGAACGGTTACGTGCTTAGCTTTGAGAAGCGTGTGAGTTAAGGGACTGGTTGCTTTGACCTTTAAAAAGGGCAGGTGCAAGCAGCGGGTGCGCGTTTCCGCTGGCGTAGCCCTGATGGTTTTTTCGAACAAAAATGGCCCATTGAGGGCCATTTTTTCTGAAAAGTGGTGGGCGATGGAGGACTCGAACCTCCCGGCCTTCTCGGTGTAAGCGAGAATGCAGCCATATCGGCTGATATTTCTGTGTCTCTTTTGAGGTTGTTTCGTATCTAAAATGGGCACTTGTAATGTCATCTTGTGCCGCCTAGTGACGGGACTTGCTAACGAGTTTGTTAGCAAAATGTTAGCAAGTGGTTATCACTAGTATAACAGCCTCTACCTCTTTTTTAGTTGTATAGCCTGCGCCATCCGCACGAAACTCGACTAGTCCTCCTGGCCATCACCGTATGGATCTGGGAGGCTTCGGGGCGCGTCATCCTCCTCGTCAACCAGAATGAACTGTCCCATCATCCCGCTGTCCTCGTGCTCCAGGATGTGGCAGTGGAACATGAAGGGCGACGTGGGGTCCGCGTAATCGGCGAAGCGCACAAGCAACCGATAACTACGCCCCGGCTGTAGCTGTACACTGTCCTTCCAGCCGCCGAGTAGCGGCGGTGGCGGTTCACCATCGACATCAAGGACCAGGAAGCGCACCAGGTGAATATGGAAGGTGTGCGGACCGCCGGTACTGACTTCCCAGATTTCGGTCGATCCGGCCCGGACAACCTCGTCGACGCGAGTCAAATCCATGCGTTGACCGTTGATACTGCTGCCGCTGAGTCGGAAGCTCCGAGTCGCGACGGCCTCTCCCGCGTCCGGCGCCGTCCAGCTCACCAGCTGTTCAGGCAGCGGCGAGGACTCGTCGAGCTGTTGAGAGGCCCTTATCTGGAGAATGTCGAATGTATCGTCGGCTCCATTGAGACGTTCCGTAAAGAAGTCCTGGCCGAGGTCAGCGCCGAAGCTGTGCAGAGTCGCCTCGTCACCGGGAGTAAAGCTGACCACGATCTCGGCCCGTTCACCAGGCGAGAGCTGTACGCGGTCTGTCTCGACAGGGCTTTCCAGGAGACCTGAATCACTCGCGATCACCGAGAAGCTGCGGCCGTCGGTAAAACCAAAGCTGTAGGTGCGTGCGGGAGACCCGTTGAGGAGCCTGAACCGTACCAGCGTCGTTCTCACTTCGAAGTAGGGGTCGTGGGTGCCGTTGACCAGAATCTCGTCTCCCAGCGGCCCCAATGATGCGAAAGGCGGACGGCGCTTCCTGAGACTGCCGTCATCGTTGAACGCCTTGTCCTGCACAATGAGCGGTACGTCATCGACCCCGTATTGCCGCGGTATTGGCAGGCTCTTCGAGTCCTCGTCGTCGATGATGAACATGCCAACGATGCCTCGATATACGTGGTCCGTCGTGGAGCCGTGAGGATGAGGATGGAACCAGAGAGAAGCTGCCTGCTGATTGATAGTCCAGGTCGCCGGCCAGGTCTCTCCCGGCCGGATGAGCTGGTGCGGCCCGCCGTCCATTAGCGCCGGCAGGTCCATGCCGTGCCAGTGCAAGGTGGTACTCTCGCCGTCCAGGCCGTTGTGGACGTTGATGAGCACCTCATCACCGCGGGATGCACGAAGGACTGGCGAGAGGTGAGAGCCGTTGATCCCCCATGTCGGCGTTAGCTCGCCTTCGATTAGCTCGGTCTGGCCAGCCTCAAGAGTGAGGTCGAAGACTTTACGGCCCTGAGCGTCTGACGCCGGCTCCAGCAACGGCGGCACGTACAGAGGGTTCGAAAACGTGAGGCTACCGACGTTGGATGCGCGGGCGCCTTCGTAGATTCGCCAACCAATCACGCCGGCGATGACACCCAGGATCAGGACGGCCGGTACACCCCAGATCAGCAGCCGCCGGATTATTCTCATCACGTACTCACAGAGTTTGTGCTCTCGCGCTTCAGGCGATGTAAGAGCTCGCCGTGCAACTCAGTTGTCATTTTAGCTCCGTATCTTGACCGGCGCACCGCGTCTGGGCCGCGCGTCACGCAAGCCGACTGGGGGCTCCTGGCCAGGATCTCGTCCGATCTGAGACGATGCTAATACGACCTTAAGGCGGCCTAGAGGCTCAATGAAACAACCCGACCGGTCACTTCGTTCCTGCCGGATAGCCTGAAGCGGTTATCAGACGATAAGCTGCTGGCCCTTGTGAACTTCTCGATAATCGCGGCTTGGCACAAGGCGATAGAACGCGCCGGTGAAAAGGCGGGATGAATCCGACATCCCTTTCCGTCGAATACGTAGGCCTGGACCGCCTTCGGCCGGAACCATTCAATCCACGCCGCATGAGCGAAGCCGAGATGGATGCACTCATTAGAAGCATTAGGGAGTTCGGTTTCGTTGAACCGTTAGTAGCGCGACGGGATGACATGACGATTATCGGTGGTCATCAACGTCTGCTCGCGGCCCGGCGACTAGGGCACGATAGAGTCCCTGTCGTTTTCATCGATGTGTCCCCGGAGCAAGCGAAACTCCTGAATCTTGCACTGAACAAGATTGCTGGGTCCTGGGACGAGGCTTTACTGGCTCGACTGCTCGGCGAACTGGAGGTTAGCCCGACCGTTGACCTAAGTCTGAGCGGCGCGCGCGAAACATTCTGGAAACCGCCAAACGTCAAATGACGTCGAGCGGCTCGCTCATCACGGGCCTCGTGGGCTCGCCAAGAACTCCCAGAAGTGCCTTGATGAGATGGTAGAGGGACGCCGGCCTACACGTGCCTACACGTGCCTCCACCTGCGGCTATCTCGTTGCATTAGCGAAGCTGCTTCAGTCGGCCCCCAGGTGCCCGCCGCATAGTTGGGGAAGCCCCGGGCAGGCAGCGTCTCCCATACATCTAATAATGGGGTGACGACAGTCCAGGCGGCCTCAACCATGTCGGCCCGTTGGAACAGCGTTGCATCACCGTTCATGCAGTCATAAAGAAGGGTCTCGTAGCCCGTGCTCGGCGTAGTGCCGAAGTAGTCCCTGTAACGGAAATCCATGTTGACAGGCCCGGTGCGAACTACGGGTCCGGGGACCTTGGCATCGAACCTAAGCGAGATGCCTTCCTCCGGCGCTATGTGGATAACCAGCAGGTTCGGAGGAGTGCTATTTATCGACGTGCCCCTGAAGAGGATATCAGGGGCACGTTTGAATTGGATCGCTATCTCCGTTACGCGGCGGGGCATGCGCTTCCCCGTTCGGAGGTAGAAGGGAACGCCGGACCACCGCCAATTGTCCATGTGAAGTCTCAGTGCCGCAAAAGTTTCCGTGTTGGAGCCCGACGCCACCCTGAGTTCTTTGCGGTAGCCAGGTACGCGCTCCCCATTTATCAGACCTTCATCATATTGGCCCCGTACAGTGTGCGTTAGAACTTCTTCGTGCGAGAGGGGCCTAATGGCGCGAAAGATTTTGAGTTTCTCGTCCCGTACGGCCTCAGCCTCGAAAGAAATCGGAGGCTCCATTGCAGTGAAGGCCAATAACTGGAAAAGGTGGTTGGGAACCATATCCCTGAGCGCACCCGCCTCTTCGTAGTACTCACCTCTTTGTTCTACGCCGAGACTCTCGGCCACCATGATCTGCACGTGATCCACGTAGTGATTGTTCCAGACAGGTTCCAAGATGCCGTTGGCGAAGCGGAACACCAAGATATTCTGCACGGTTTCTTTACCGAGGTAGTGGTCGATTCGATAGATCTGATGCTCCTGGATCACCGAATTGATTTGCCGGTTCAGAGCGCGGGCAGAATCGGCATCGTGTGCGAGCGGTTTCTCTATTACGAACCGGCGCCATCCGGGTCCGTCCTCTCTCGCGAGACTGGCCTCATCCAGTTGGGTGACCGTCTGCCCGACCAGACTTGGTGGAATAGCCAGATAGAAGAGGTAGTTGCCGGCCGTCCCAGACTTCTCATCGACGCCACTCAGCAAGGCTCTAAGCTGCTGGCCGACGCTCTTTTCGCGGAGATCGCCGATTAGATAGTGCAGCCGGCCTTCATAAGGACCCCAGACCCTATGATCGAATGGGCTTTCTTCGGAGTCCTCGATAGCCTGCGCAATCCGCTGCCGGAACTCGTCCGTGGTCATCGGTACGCGGTCGACTCCAACGATGGCGAATCTCTCCGGAAGCAGGCCACTGGCAGCCAGATTATGGAGCGCTGGCGTCAGCATGCGCTTCGTTAGATCTCCCGCCGCGCCGATCACGACAAAAACGCACGGATCCTTCACACGCGGAGGTTGTTCGGGTGGAGTATCGTCGAAGCGGTCGGCGGTGCCATCGCTCAGCATAAGCATCTCATATGTTAAACCGAAGTGGGTTTTGCTGTGAACCTCGGGCTTGAATAATTGGGCGTCTCCCTTCCCGCATCGACCGAGTTGTCTGAAAACTGAAGAGTGAAACGGAGATGGGATAATTGCGGCCAATGCGGCCGCGCCTATGCTCTGCCCTTATCGCAGGGAAGGTCAGCGAGACCGCGGCGAAGCGAGTGGCCAATGCCCTCAGCGGAACCATTGCCGGCGTTAAGCATGGGTTTTCTCTGCTCCTATTCTCGCGCTCCGAATGGTTGCCCCTCTCCCTGGCGATCCTTCCCGTCGTAGGCGCGAGCTTCGTCGTTCACCGGTCGGTCAACAACACCGTTCTGCTCATGGTAGTCCCCGACGAGATGCGCGGTCGCGTGACGAGTATACTCACCATGGACAACGGGGTTTCGCCCTTGGCTACCTTGCTCGCCGCGACACTGGCGGCGGCCGTACGCGCGCCCACGGCGCTCACGGCCCTGGGGCTGGTTGTGGTAATTTTGGCATTGCTTGCCACAGTCAAAATGCCCCACATCCGTACGCTGGCCTAGAAGGCTCTTCACCTTACGACCCCGAAACGTTGGCCACTACTGCCCATCAGCAGACGTTAGGACCACTCCCCCAGATGCCTCCGACTATCGCAGTAGACTGATACTGGCCAGAGCCCCGTCAGGGGGTATCGGATCGCTCGACATACCCGCATAGCTGTTGCCTCCTTACCAATTATGGTTATAATCGAAGCGCTTCGACATAGCTTGCATAGCTATTGCATCCTTGCCAATTACGGTTATAATCGAAGCGCAATCCTCCACGGTCGTTTGGCCTGATTTGTGGCAGGTTCTTCGATAACGGCTGGGAGGACAAGCAGCAATACTAGGAGGAAGTGACACTATGGGAGCGAAAGTAAGTATTTCCGAGCTCGGCTACATCGGTATAGACACCAGCAATATCGATGGCTGGACGAAGTTCCTCAAGGATATCACCGGCATGCAGGTCTCGGATAGCTTCCACTTGGGCCTGGCAGGCGGCT
>WHTN01000052.1 GCA_009377715.1 Dehalococcoidia bacterium
ACCGGTAGAGGAGCGAGGAACGGCGCTTCCTGCCCCGGCGGGACGACGCGGATTCCGGCCGGCTTCGCGACCTCCGTCGCCACCTTCGCGACGGCCTTCGAAGGGGCGATCCCGATCGAGCAGCCGAGCCCGATCTCGTCTCCCACCCGGCGCTGGATCTCTTCGGCCGCCTCCCGGGCGCTGCCGGCGATCGGCTCGCAGCCGGTGAGGTCGAGGTACGCTTCGTCGAGGCTAGCGGCTTCAACCAGTGGCGTGTACGACCGCAGGATGTCGAAGAAGGCGTCCGAAGCTTCCCCGTACAGGCTAAAGTTCACCGGCAAGAAGACCGCCTGCGGACACAAGCGCTCCGCCAGCGCGATCGCCATGCCGGAGTGGACGCCGAACACGCGCGCCTCGTACGACGCGGTGGCGACGACACCACGCTGGCCGCGCCGGCCGCCGACGATCACTGGCAAGCCCAGAAGTTCGGGGTTGAGTCGCTGCTCAACCGCCACGAAGAACGCGTCGAGGTCTACGTGAAGGATGGACCTGTGCTGCCTTGCTTCCATGCGACATCCGCCTATAGATATAGAACTTACGCTCTAATTATAGGCGGATGTCGGTGAAGGTCAAGGGCTAAGGGACACAAAAGGCTGAGCTAGAAGACTAAGGAACTTCACTATCGCCTCGATGCGGCTCTGGCTACCCAGCTTATTCTTCGCGTTGGTGATGTGGCCCTGCACCGTGCGTTGGGAGATGCGGAGAGCGGAAGCTATCTCCGCATCTGCCTTGCCCTGCGCCAGAAGCTCGAATATCTGACGCTCGCGTCCGGACAGCCCGCGGCCGCGCGGCGGAGGCGCCGCCTGTGCTTGGGCAAGGCCACTCACCATATCGCCCGCGATCAAAGGCGAAAACGCCGAACCTCCGAGCAGCACTAATCCTACGGCTGCTACCAGCACTGCAGTGGAGTCGCTTTTCACTGCCCGAGCCCGTGCCAAGACGGCTTCTTGTACCTCCTGGGCCATCAACCGGCTGGAAACGACGACTAAACGAGCGTCAGGCAGAGCACTCGTAATGTCTTGCAAAAGCTGAGAGGAGAACTTCCCGCCGGTGACCGGATCGCAGATCACCGCGTCGGGCGCGTAGCGGACAACCTCATCCAAAGCCCCATCCGGCGCGAACGGCAAGACGGCGCAGCCCGCCTTCTCCAGGGCACTTACCAACCCTCGCGGAAGAAGCCATGCTGATCGACGACCGCGACTTTATCCGCCATTCCTCCCTCTCGATCTACAATACGCTACCCTGCTCAGTATACCTAGAAATCCCAGTATCGCGCTGCCTTTTAGCTGGGTACCCAGAATTTTAATTAGGTAATATTGCGGATGCTACTTACGTAATTTCCACGATGTCAACTTATAAACAGAAGGCATAATCGGTTCACAGCTATCAACCAGGAAGCTCGAACTCATAGTAGGAGGTGAATAATCTGAAAACGCGTGGCATATCTAGACGTTCTTTTTTGGGCCGGTCTCTGGGCTTTGGGGCTGGTGCGGGGGTTCTTCTTTGGTCTCATGGCAAAATTCGCGCTGCTACAGATTGGCACCTCGCGTCCCCGATGTACGCGAGCATAAGCCAAAGCTGGCATAGTAATGCCTTAGATATGATAGAAAGGGCGGGGAGCCCGAGTGTGTGGGCATATTTCCGACAGGCTTCAAATTACTACGGCACCATTGAACCTACATCAATCCAAAACTCTTGTGATACGCCTTGGAACCCGACACATCGGAAGCTTAACTTCAATTTGCGAACAGAATGGCCTACTGAAGCATACGTCGGATCGGCTAATGCGCAGCATATAGAAGACATAGGTGTTTCTGTGGGATCTGTCTACGAGTGTCCAGTATGGCTCGCTGCTCAGGGTAGCGGTAACACGTATGTGTCCAGCACGTGTTTTACCGGTAGCCACACACATTATTATGCGGACGGCAGCCAAGTAGGCTCTCACCCGTATAGCGAATTGACCTACTTGGACTCTCCAATCATGTGGCAGTGGACAGTTTAGTAACAGAAAGGTGAAGCTGATGGCAAAGGAATTTCATGGCCGGCGTTATTCCTGTTCGATGAGCCTTCTGACCTTCGAGATCTTGTGCCTAATGACGGAGCCTGTACGGACATCGACTTTGCTGAAGATGGGGGTTTGTTCACTCACCCCTCTTTGATAAAATATTCCAATGTTCAGAACTTTGAAACAGCAATGGCGCCTCTAAAGACCCGCGTGCCTCGCTACCTGCCAAGCGGTCTAAGAGCGCTCGGATATTTCAGTCTTAACTCCCGCTCCAACCAAATATGTGACATGATGGCGGTTTACGTTAAGGATAGCCTTCAGAAGCAGAAGCTAGCGTTTAATGCTCGTCCGTTATTGCCAGATGATGGTGCAATTACTATTTACTGGACTCAACGTATTGGTACACCGCTGGGCTATCGGAGGATTACAGCGGCTCGCGTTAACTCGGAAGCGAAGCTAACACAGCTGCCTTTCGAGAAAATTATGGTAAAACAGCACGAGGCTTTTCTAATGCGTTTTGCTTCTCTAGCAGGTGGAGAATCTTTGCGTGGAAGGCGGATTCCTGATGAGGTAGTGATCTGGTATGAGGAAGCGGATGCGGCCTGGATTTCTGTCCATGCCAACGCCGCACCGGGCGAAGCACTTAAGATAGCCGAGTCGATCTATGAAGGGTAAACGTTATGAAGCAGGTAGTATTAATTTTAGCGACAGCAGCCTTAATTTTAGCCACATTTCTACTTATGCCGTTCCGCGCGGCTGCTAAGACCGACATTTATGAAGGTCTCGATCCTGGCGTAATGACCATAGGACAAGCGATCGACCGCGCCGATACGGCGGCGATCCTTAGCGCGCTTTCGTCGGGATCCATCACCCGTACAGCTTATCCAGGGAGTGGGGCAGAGGTAAACCGTACGACAGCAGAGTCAGAAATCCCCTCCTTGATCTTCAATAATCAGCAGTGTACAGACGAGTACGGCTCCGGAGGCTTCAGACTTATAGGGCTATGGATCCCTAAGATCAACCCTTCCGAAGTCTTACTCATTGGTTCCGGCATAGATACGGGCGGCACCCGCCGCTCTGTGGTATTTACAGTACAGCAAGTCGGAGGACGACGGGTCATCGTTGCCTATGGGCCAGTTGTAAATACTGCAGCCACGCTTGCCCAATTCGCAGAACAAGGCGATCTCCGCTTGGCTGAAGGGGCCTCTCCTACGCCAGCCTCAGGGACAGGCACTACTCCTAGTGGAGCAGTTACCCCGCAACAGCCAGCTACTGCGCCCAGCACCGGCGTTGGGTCTAGCAGGCCTACGTTATACGCATACACGCTTGTCGCTCTCGGCGCGTGCTTGGCCATTGCCGGCTTCAGCGTGCTGGTCAAGCGCTCGAGTAGGCCCTAGCGCTTCGGCGCAGCCATCGTAGAAAAAAGCCCAGCATATGAAGCGCAAGCGCTTCATATGCTGGGCTTCACTAACTTCGGTACGATCTACAGGAAGATCGACATATTCTTGGAGAGCAGGACGTTCTGATCGAGGATGATCTTGCGGCGGCAGATCTTCCAGTCGCCGTCTTCCTTCCGCAGCGTGTCCTCACGCCTGCCCACGAAGATGTCAACCTCCGTCTCCAGTCTGTTGCGGTAGGTTATAAAGTTATTAAAAACCTGCACCTCGTTGGCGTTATCGCCCTCTTCCACTTCAATGTTGGTGATGCAGTGGCGGGTGCGCGACTTTGGGTCCTCCGCCCAGGCCTGGCCGGTATCGAGTCTGGCGACGCGCATGTTCAGCGTCTGCTTCGTCTCGTCGAAGATCGCCAGCTCATCCTCGTTGGCCAACTCATCTACGCGCTGGTGAGCACGGTCAAGGACGGCTATCGCCTTGCTTTCCCTGCTATAGCGGGTAGTCCGTACGGGCATCCAGTAGTGGACGTCCTCCGTAAAAAGCTCCAGCCACTCGTGGAATTTCCAATCGTCCAGCAGCCTGGCCTCTTTGAACAAGAACTTCTCTACCTCTCGCTCTATCGCTTCGCTTGGCACTTGTGTACCTCCTTACTTTGTGATTGTGTTCGTAATCTCAGCCCAGCTTGTGCCGGCCATCAGATCGACCCAGCGACCGTAAAAGTAGCGCTGGTTGTGTTCGCTCACGCGCGGCCCTATTTGGCCCGGGAACTCCTCGCTCGTACGCTCCTGATGCTGTCCCAGCGAATAGTTTAGATTATATCTTTGCGCGATTATGCCCCGACTGGACTCCGTGCACTGGCTCCAGTTCTCGCCGTCGTCCTGTTCGAACGTGCCGGCGGCGCTGAACGTGCGCAGATAATTGATGCGCATCGCTTCCTTGACTTCGGGTGGCGCGGCCTTATCGACAATGCACCACGACCAGATCTCGATCTTGTCGGGCCCCCGCGGGTGCCAGATACGGATGCTCGGGCTGACGTGAAACGATACGTTCGGGAAGACATTGCCGGCAGAGTAGCGCATGTTCGCCCGCTCCGGGCCGAGGCGCTGTTCCATCTCCTCCGCTATGTCGGCGTTGTACTGCTGCATCAGCGGCGGGCCCAATATGGGTCGTGACGCGTCGTTCGGCCAGTCGATCATGATGCCGTGGCCATTGCCCGGCGAAGTCGAGAAGCCCTGGCCCCGCACGGCCGCTATATTGGATGGCATGTTCGAGCTCTGCGCCTTCATGGCGGAGATGTGGGTGACCGTGAAGTGGTAGGAGTCGCCGAGGAAGTTCTCTGAAGGGAACTTCCAGTTGCACGGCATCGTCCACTTGTGGACACCGCCGATGATCTCTGTGCCGCCTTCGCAGCGGTCGAGGATCTTATCGAGGTAGAACGTTATATCGCCTAGGTACTCTCGCAACGGCGGCGCGCTGGCATCGAACGTACCGAAGATTAGGCCCTTGTAGCTCTCGACTTGGGCAACCGGCACCAACCCCCACTGCTCCATGTCGAGCTCTTCGTAGTAATACTCCTTGTACCCCGGCACGCCCACGAGCTTACCGTCGTTGCCGTACGTCCAGCCGTGGTAGGTGCAGGTGAAGGCGGCCGCGTTGCCGGCGTCAGCCCGGCAGACGCGCATCCCGCGGTGGCGGCACGTGTTCAGGAACGCCCCTACCTTGCCGCGCGAGTCACGCACGACCAACACGGGGTCTTCGCCCATGTACGCCGAGATGAAGTCACCCGGATTGGCTATCTGCGATTCGTGGCCGAGGTAAAGCCAGCAGCGGGCGAAGATATTCTCGAGCTCCTGCTCGTAGACTTCGCGGTCAAAGAACAACTTCCGGCTGATAAGCCAGTTATCCGTATCGACAAGATCGCGCGGGTCCAGCATTCGTTACTCCTGGGCCACTTTCTTACATTAGGTTAAAAGAGAAATGTTCAATTGCCTGCGAACATTCATCACACCGTATAACACGCTTGCAAAACGCTGTCAAGGGGACGGAATGTTGCAGTCATCTGAGCAAAGCGAAGACCACGAAGTATACGCTTAAATGTGAGACCCTTCGCTTCGCTCAGGGTGACAAAAATAGACCGCCCCTACACTCTTTTGGCAAAGCCGTGAGGAAGGCTCGATAGGGACAACGATTTACAACTGCTGGCCCCTATAGGTTAACTCATGAACCCATGATCGAAGTCAAGCCGCCTCGCGGCCTATGGTCGTTCAATATATAATAGGGATAGACTAGATTACTGGAGGATTCCATTTGCGCTTTGCCATCATAGTCTTCCCCGGCACCTGGAGCGACCACGACTGCCATTACGCTCTGAAGGACGTAATGGGTCAGGAAGCAGACCTGGTCTGGCACCAGCAGACCGATCTTGACGGCTACGATTGCGTCGTCCTGCCCGGTGGCTTCTCCTACGGCGATTATCTTCGCTGCGGTGCGCTGGCTCGCTTCTCACCGGTGATGGACGCTGTAACGAGGCACGCGCAAGCCGGGCGCCCCGTCATCGGCATCTGCAACGGCTTCCAGGTCCTCTGTGAGGCCGGCCTCTTGCCCGGCGTGCTTATGCGCAACGATAGCCTTCAGTACCGTTGCGAACCGGTAAACCTACGCGTGGAGAACAACGATACGCCCTTCACCGCCGACTGCCACGAAGGTCAAGTGCTCAGCATCCCGATCTCCCACGGCGAAGGACGCTACTACGCGGATGCGCAAACGCTCGTCAGCCTTGAGGCCAACCGGCAGGTCGTGTTCCGCTACAGCACTCCGGAGGGCGGCATTACGGCCGCGGCGAACCCTAACGGCTCGATCGACAACATCGCCGGCATGGTCAACGAGCGCGGCAACGTGCTGGGCATGATGCCCCACCCCGAGCGCGCCTCGGAAGCGCTCGTCGGCAGTGACGATGGCCTCTTCATCTGGCGATCGCTGATGGCAGCAGCAATAGAAAGCACGAAAGGTTAATCTATGAAACGGGAGTTCACTGTAATCGTAGAACAGGGACAAGATGGCTACTACATAGGTACAGTGCCTGGGTTGCAAGGATGCCATACACAAGGAAGGACGTTGGACGAACTTACGACAAGAATAAAAGAGGCGATACAAGTTTGCCTTGACGCAGGAGAAGATTCTGATGAAAGTGGACCGGACTTCCTCGGTGTTTATAAAGTAACTATATGAGCAGGCTGCCCACCCCCACAGGGCAGGATATTATAAGAGCACTTCGGCGGGCCGGGTTCGTTATAAGTAGACAAAGGGGAAGCCATGTCTTCTTAGAACATTCGGACGGTCGAGCTACAGTAGTCCCGGTTCACGCAGGGGAGGACATCGATAGAAGCCTCTTAAGCAAAATTCTCAGAGATGCTAACTTAGGCCGGGAAGAATTCTTAGAGCTACTATGAGGAGGCTCAGGAGAATTCGGCTCACGTCAATGCAGCCTAACTCTGATTGCTCTCTGCTAAAACTGATTGGCTAAAACTGATTGATTGTCCGACAGCCCCAAATCCTTGACATCGCGTCCTAAACCACGATAATTAGCCGCGAGTTCTCATCTCAGCCCAAGAAAGGAGCTAGATATGAACGCCGCGGAATCTTATCCCGTCCAATTCAACGTGGATTACCCGGAGGAAGAGCGAAACCGCACTACTGTCTTTTTTCGCATCTTCATGGTCATCCCAATAGCCATAATCCTGAGCCTGATCTCGGGCGGCGGGAGCGGCGGCTTTGACCGCGGCCCCAGCGATCAGGACTGGGCTTTCGCGCTGGGCGGTGGTGGCGGTGTCCTGGCGATCGCCCCGCTTTTGATGATCCTCTTTCGTCAGAAGTATCCTCGCTGGTGGTTCGACTGGAACCTGGAGTTAACGCGCTTCTCTAACCGCGTTGCCGCCTACCTATTCCTTCTAAGGGACGAATACCCCTCCACCGACGAACAGCAAGCCGTCCATCTCGATATTCCCTATCCGGACGTCGAAAGAGACCTCAATCGCTGGCTTCCGCTCGTCAAGTGGCTGCTAGCGATCCCGCACTACATAGTCCTCGTTTTCCTAGCGCTGGCGGCGCTCGTAGTTATCATCATCGCCTGGTTCGCGGTCCTCTTTACTGGCCGCTATCCCGACGGGCTTTTCGAGTTCGTCGTTGGCGTCATGCGCTGGGGTAACAGAGTGACCGGTTACGCCTTTCTCATGGCAACGGACCAGTACCCGCCCTTCAGCCTGAAATAGGGGCGTGCTAACATGGTCTTAGAATGGCAGTCGAACAGCGGGTCCTCGATTCAATAGCCCTCAGCCGCCAGGAGTACGACCTCATAGTCGAACGCCTCGGCCGCGAACCTAACGACCTCGAGCTGGGGCTGTTCGGCGCACTGTGGAGCGAGCACTGCGGCTATAAGAACTCGAAGCCGCTGCTCCGCCTCCTGCCCTCGCGAGGCGACCGCGTCCTCACTCGCCAAGGCGCCGAGAACGCCGGCGCGGTGGACATCGGCGACGGCCTTTGCGTTGTCATGAAGATCGAGTCGCACAACCACCCGTCGGCCATCGAACCGTATCAGGGTGCCGCTACGGGCGTCGGCGGCATCGTGCGTGACATCTTCGCCATGGGCGCCCGGCCCATCGCTATACTGGACTCGCTCCGCTTCGGTCCACTGACCGAGGCACGCAACCGCTATCTCTTCGAAAACGTGGTTTCCGGTATTGGCGGCTACGGGAACTGCCTGGGCGTACCCACCGTCGCCGGCGAGGTCTACTTCGAAGACGCATACTCGCACAACCCGCTCGTAAACGCCATGTGCGTTGGCATTGCGCCGATCGACAAGCTCGCCTCGGCGAGCGCCGACGTGCCGGGCAGCTTACTGATGCTCGTCGGCTCCGACACCGGCCGCGACGGCATTCACGGCGCCTCCGGCCTCGCCTCTACGACCGATCCCACGAAGCGCTTCGACGAGCTACGCCCCGCCGTTCAAGTAGGCAACCCGTTCCTGGAAAAGCTGCTCATGGAGGCCTGCCTCGATCTGGCCCACAACCACGCCGACTGGATCGTCGGCATCCAGGACCTGGGCGCGGCAGGCCTGACCTCGTCGGTAGCAGAAGCCGCCGCCAAAGCCGGCAACGGCGTTGTTATAGACGTGGCCCGAGTGCCGCGGCGAGAAGCCGGCATGACGCCGTATGAAGTGATGCTCTCCGAATCTCAAGAGCGGATGCTGATAATAGTGAAAAGAGGCTATGAGAATCAGGTGGCGACGCTTTTCCAACGCTGGGAGCTCGAGGCCATGATCATCGGTCAGGTCACGGAAGACAACCTGATGCGCATCTTTGACGGAGATGAGCCTGTCGCCTCTCTGCCGTTGAGCGTACTCACGGAGCCGCCCCTATACACGCGCCAGGGAATTCCTTCAACCGAGATCGCCGAGGCGCAGTCCTTTCATTTAGATTCGCTGCCCGACGTCGACGATGCGAGCGCAGCGCTCCTGCGACTGTTCGCCATCCCAAACATCGCCAGCAAACGCTGGGTCTACCGTCAGTACGACCACCAGTTATTCACAAACACCGTAATCGGGCCAGGCGCGGACGCTGCCTTGCTGCGCATTAAAGGCACAAACAAGGCAATCGCGCTCTCTACTGACGGCAGCGGCCGTTACTGCTACTTAGACCCTTTCCAAGGCGCGGCCATCGCGGTCGCCGAGGCCGCCCGCAACGTGATCTGCACCGGCGCTAAGCCGATAGCGGTCACCGACTGCCTTAACTTCGGTAACCCCGAGCGCCTGGAGGTCTACTATGAGATGGAGGAGGCGATTCTGGGCATTGCCGCCGCTTGCGAAAAGCTCGGCGTGCCGGTGATCTCAGGTAACGTCAGCCTCTACAACGAGACCGGCGATACAGCAGTCTACCCGACGCCCGTTATCGGCATGCTCGGCCTGCTCGAAGACGTGTCGCGACGCTGCTCCTCAGCCTTCCAACGGATAGGGGACGAAGTATTTCTGCTAGGCGCCTCGCTGGATAGCGATTCCAGTGCGCTTGCCGCCAGCGAGTACTTGAAAGAACTACACACCAAAGTCGCCGGCCGGCCCCAGATCGATCTCGCCCTCGAGGCGCGCGTTCAGCACACCTGTCTCGCAGCCATCGAAACGGGAGTCGTCGCATCTGCGCACGACTGCGCGGACGGCGGCCTGGCGGTCGCGCTTGCCGAATGCTGCATAGCGTCCGGTCTCGGACTCGACGTTTCGGAGATAACTATCGAGGGCCGAATGGATGCTGCTCTTTTCGGCGAAGCGCAGTCGCGCTTCGTGGTATCGTGCCGACCTGTGGGCGTGGAGCAGCTAAAAGCCATCGCCGCAGAAAACGACGTACGGCTCTTTCGCTTAGGTGTCGTCGTTAGCGAAGAAAGTCTCGTCATTGGCAACCAGATTGAACTAACGCTCGCCGAACTGCGAACAGCCTATGAAAGCGGCCTAATGGCCGCTTTGCAATGACAAACACCCTTGCTTTCGAACGGACGTTCTGCTATCTTTTTAACGAGAGCTTAACATCCTTCCCCTTGTAGGGGCGGTATTCGACACTCTATAATCGCTAAAGACTTTTCACGAAACAGCAAAGGAATAGTTATGCGTGTAGTGTTCTTACAAACTGTACCCGGCACTGCCGAAGTCGGCGATGTCAAAAACGTTGCGAACGGTTACGCCCGCAACTATCTGCTTCCGCGCCAATTGGCGGCGCCGGCAACCGCAAATTACCTCCGCCAGGCTGAGGCTAAGGCGCAGGTCGAATCGAAACACCAAACAAGGCTCGATGGGCTAGCCAGCGAAGCTTTGAAGCAGCTGGAAGGTAAAACCGTCACTATTGCCGTCCGAGTGGGAGAGCAAGGACGGTTATACGGTTCCGTTACCTCTCAGGACATAGCTGACGAAGCTTCCAAGCTGGCGAACAGCGAAATCGACCACCGACAAGTGCAATTACCCGAGCCGATACGTGAAGTCGGTGAATATAACGTAGAAATACGGCTGACCCGCAACGTAGGTATGAGCTTACCCGTGACGGTCGTGCCTCTTGAACAAGAGCAGGCTAGCGAGTAGCAGCGCCGACTTGAGTAGGCAAGCGTCGAAACGTACGAGGAATATTTTGCCGCCTCGCTACGAGTTTCCACGACTGCCCGCGACGCGTTACGCTCTTAACTTACTGTTTTTGCTTCGTACCTCATTCGTAAGGGATTGTCAGATCATTGCGGATTATAATGACTACCCAAGACGCTTCGATGGCATCGAAAACGTGCCGGCAGTCGGCCGCTTTCTGCTTACGGCTAACCACTATGCCCGCTCTGGGTTACAACCATACCATTGGGCCATGATAGCAACAGCGGAACTGGCGAAATCCAGGCGGACTGATCCTCACATTTATTGGGTCTTCACCAGCGAATGGCGCGGCCGCCACTTCGGTCCATTACCGCTTCCGGCATTGATCTTCCGCTGGCTCTTCAGCCGGGTCGCGCGCGTTTACGACCTGGTTACTCTGCCGATCACTCCCGACGCTGTTATGAGGCGCGCCGCAACTATGCGCAAACTCTTTCACCTCGCTAAACGCGGCCCTATCGCCCTCACTCCAGAAGGCACTGGAGCGGGTGTTCTTCAAAAGCCTCCGCCAGGGAGCGGACTTCTTCTGCACGCCTTAAATCGCAGCGGGCTGCCCGTTATCCCGCTAGCCGTATGGGAAGAGAATGACGAACTAGTTTTCAAATTCGGCAAGCCGTTTGATCTGGACCTTCCGCCAGGCACTCCCCGCCAGGAACGGGACGCCATGGCTCAGGACCAGATCATGAGCGCGCTGCGCAAGCTATTGCCGCAGACCTATCATGGCGAGTACGGGACAGCGGTCGCCGAAACTGGGGGTGGAAGTGAATGATCCTGGAGAAGCTGCCTCCCCACGATATCGAAGCTGAAGAAGCTGTAGTCGCGTCGCTCCTCGTAGACCCGGAGGCGATCCATAAGGTCTCGCACCTCAAACCTCAGGACTTTTTCGACGAAAGGCCCCAGTGGGTGTATGAGGCGTGCCTTGCCCTGATAGAACGTAACGAGCCGATAGATCAGATAGCGGTTGCGCACGAACTAGCGCGGCGGCCCGTTCGCGATAGGGGCGGCGATAACGGCCAGGACAACAATCGCTTGCAGGAGATCGGCGGGCTGGTATACCTATCACAGCTTACGACTAACCTCCCCACCCCGCTCGGCGTCGAGCACTACGCTCAGATAGTCCAGCGTGACGCCATCTATCGCGAGCTCATTAAGGGCGCCGGCCGCCTAGTCGCCAAGGCTTACCAGGGTGGGCCGGACGTCGAAGACATCTTATCCGACGCCGAAAAGCTGATCGCCTCGCTCAGACAAGGCGAGATCATCAAAGACTTCACGCACATCAGCGAGCTACTGGAACGCCATCTGGAAGGGCCAGAACAGCGCGGCACGCCCGCATCGGCCATCGAGTATATCACCACCGGCTTCATGGACCTCGATACGCTCCTGGGCGGCTTGAAGCGTTCAGACCTGGTCATTCTGGCCGCGCGGCCCAGCTTAGGCAAGACCTCGTTTGCCCTGAACATCGCTCGCAACGCGGCGGTCAAACAGCAAGCCAAGGTTGCGATCTTCAGTTTGGAGACCGCCGGCGAACTGCTCGCCCAGAGGATGCTCGCCATCGAATCGGGCGTCGATTCCACACGTTTGCGCCTCGGCATGCACAGTGACGCCGAGGAGCGACGCGTCAGCCGCGCGCTCGGCGTGCTCTCGGAGGCAGACATCTTCGTCGATGACACAGCAATGCTTCGAGTCGAGGCGATGCGCAGCAAGGCGCGCCGTTTGATGATGGAAGAGGGCTTGGACTTGATCATCCTCGATTACCTTCAACTGATCCACGGCGGCATGGGCGGCGAAAACCGCGTGCAGGAGGTAAGCTACATCTCTCGCTCACTTAAGGGGCTGGCCCGCGACCTTGACGTGCCTATCCTTGCTATTTCGCAGCTATCGCGAGCGGTCGAGACCCGTTCACCGCACATACCTATGCTCTCCGACCTCCGTGAGTCGGGAGCTATCGAGCAGGATGCTGATGTGGTTATGTTCCTCTACCGTGAGGATAAGTACCTCTCGCGAGAGGACTGGCAGCGGCAGAACCCCGGCAAACCGTCGGGCGCTTACCCGGAAGGCATGACGCAAATGATCATCGCCAAGCACCGCAACGGTCCTACGGGCAACGTAACCCTCCGTTTCCGCGAGAAAACCGCCCGCTTCGAGGACCTTCTCGTAAGCGAGGAGGTTTAGATGTCGCAAGAGAGTACCTTCTCCGGCTTTCCGGCCGGCGGCAGAGCTACGACTGTGCCGAACGCCTTTTTCAGCCACCTGCTCCCCCAGATAGACGATCTGGCCGAAATGCTGGTGACCCTTTATTTCTTCTTTCTCTGGCAGCAGGTGCGCCGTTACCCTCGCTACATCACCTATAATGACCTCATAGACGAGGCTTCACTGCGAGGGGCGTTATCCCACCTTCCCGGCGGCGTCGACGCTGCCCTCCGTGAGGGACTGACTCTTGCGGTAAAGCGCAAGACGATCTTAGAAGCAGCCGTAGAGGGACAGGATGGGCAAACCAGTTTCTACTTACTCAACGTCGCTGCTGCAAAACGCACGATGGAGCGTCTCTCGAAGGCCCACATCGCTAAGAATGAAGAGCCAGACGAGACGAGTGGATCCGCGCCGAACGTTTTTACGCTTTACGAGGACAATATAGGGGCCATCTCGCCTTTAATAGTGCAAGACTTGATCGATAGCGAGGAGCGCTATCCTACCGAGTGGCTGACAGCGGCTTTTCGCGAGGCGGTACGGCAAAACAAACGGAACTGGCGCTATATTCAGCGCATTCTTGAACGCTGGGCCATAGAGGGGCCTGACTATGAGAAGACTGGACGAGATGCTGCCGCGTCGCGGCGGGGGAACTCTACCCTCGAGCGATACCGGCGTCTCCGCGGCGAATAGCGAAACCGACGAATCGCCCGACGAAGCCTGCCAAATTTGTGGTGGCGCGGGCTTCGTGCGCCGCGATGTGCCGCTAGACCATCCCGATTTCGGCAAAGCTTTCCCCTGTCGCTGCGTCCTCGACGAGGCAGAAGAGGAGAGGCTTGTCCGCCTCCGGCGCTACAGCAATCTTGGTCCGCTCGAGCGGATAAATTTCGAAGATTTCACTTCGGCCACCCCAGAACTCGCCGAAGTTATACGATCGGCGCAAGATTTCGCCGAGGACCCGAGCGGCTGGTTCGTCTTGAGCGGGTACAGCGGCAGCGGTAAGACCCGCCTCGCCGCCGCCCTAGCAAATCGCAGCATCCAGCGGGGGTGGCCGGCGCTTTTCATGATCGTGCCCGATCTACTCGATCACCTGCGCTCCGCGTATAACCCTGATACAGACCTCGAATACGATACGTTCTTCGCGCAGATCTGCAACGCTCCTCTGCTTATTTTGGACGAACTTGGCACTCAGGCTCCAACGCCCTGGGCACAGGAAAAGCTGTTTCAGCTCATAAACTACCGTTACAATAACCGCTTGCCGACCGTGTTTTCACTCGCCGTCCCGTTGGAGGCGCTGGAGGAACGATTGCAAACGCGGCTAAGCGACCCCGCGCTTTCTCGCGCGTTCACGCTCGATAAGGCTGCCCTTGCTCCGGTGGACGGCTTGACTAACCTCTCGCTGCCCCGGCTTAGAGATATGACCTTCGCTAAATTCCTTAGTGGCGCCGAGCTAAAGCCCCGGGTCACCGAAAGCCTTCGCAGGGATGGCGGGTTGCCGGACGACCGGCTACAGAGCGCCGTCGAGCAGGCCGTGCGCAGCGTGCGGTTTGCTTTCGACAACGCGAAAGGCTACGTTCAAAGTCCAGAGGGCTGGCTTATCTTCATCGGAGAGACGGGATGCGGAAAGACCCATTTAGCGGCCGCTATCGGTCAGGAATTGAAAAAGAGGAACGCCTTGGTGGAATTTTGGGTCGTCCCGGAGCTTTTGGACAAACTTCGCTCTGCATATGAGAACAACCGAGCGGGTTCCAATTTCGACGAGGTATTCCAGAAGCTATGTACTTCCCCACATGTAATAATACTAGACGACCTTGGAGTGCACAGCGCCACCGCCTGGGCGCAAGAGAAGCTGTTCCAACTTCTCAACTATCGTTATAACGCGAAGCTGCCTTTGGTCATAACGATAAACCGGGAACTGGCGAACATACCGTCCTCCTGGAGCTCCCGCATCTACGACGGCAGTCTCAGCATCACATGTGAGATAGACGCGCCGGACCTACGGCCAACCTGGGGAAAACGTAGAGAGATAGGACGTTCGAGGCGTTAAGAGGGTTGCGCGTTTGGCGCGGCTTCCAGTGAACCTTCGATCCACTCCTCGCCACCCTCCCACACTTCCTTCTTCCAGATCGGGACGATCTCCTTGATGCGATCGACCGCATACTGACACGCTTCAAAGCCTTCACGTCTGTGCGGCGTTGCGATAGCAACGGCCAAGCTCGGCTCCCCGATCTCTAGCCGCCCGATGCGATGTTGCACCGCGATCTCACCCACCGGCCAGCGCTCGCGCACTTCCTCGACGATCTGGCGCATAACTTTCGTCGCCATTTCGGGGTAAGCGTCATACTCAAGGTAGAGCACTTGCCGCCCCTGGTTGTTGTTGCGTACCACCCCTAAGAACAGAGTCACCGCGCCGCTTTCATCGCGTCGGACATGATCGATCAGATCCTGGGGCTGCAAAGGATCCGTTACGATCTCTATTCGCATAGCGCTCCTCCGCTTACCGGCGGTATCAAAGCAAGCTCATCGCCATCGTGCAGGGCCTGGTCAGGCGTTACGTAATCGGCGTTTACCGCGAACATCAAAGAAGACCCATACCCAGCAAGACTGGGGAAACGCTGGCTCAGATCGCGGTAAAGATCACCGACTGTGGTTCGCTCTTCTAAATCGACCGTAATCAGTCGTTCCCCAACTCGCTCGTGTAGAGCGGCAAAGAACAATACTTTTATTTGCATGGCTAAGCTATCTGTTTTCAGTGTATTGCAATGTCGAGATCCCCAGCAAGCGCTGAACTGCCGTGAACTCAGGTAACTCATCACGCTCGATTGCGTTACTAATACGTAGCAGAAAACATAACCGGCTTAAAACCAGCCAAAAAGCATGAACATCGAAACGCTACGGCGCCCTCTGACTCGCCTCACCAAAGCAAGCATAGACCTGCTGTTCCCTCCCCGCTGCGTCATATGCAACCGGTATGGCGAATTTATCTGCGAACTTTGCGCCGATTTACTTCCGCGGGCCTTGCCTCCCCGTTGTACGGTGTGCTGGGAGCCGGCAGTATCGACAAACTACTGCCTTCGATGTCACCGTGAGCCTCCAGCGTTCACTGCAGCCCGGAGCAGCTTCGTCTACCAGGACACGGCAAGGGCCATTGTCCACGCCTTCAAGTATAGCTACGTCTCCTCATTGGCCAGACCGATGGCGGGCCTAATGGTTGAGGCCCTGACTGAGAATTTCCCCCACACGGCTGTTCTTGTGCCGGTGCCCCTCTCGACCAGACGTGAGCGCGTTCGCGGCTACAACCAAGCCAAACTTCTCGCTCGCGAACTGGGGGAGATAACCGGTTATCCCTTAGCCGAAAGGGCGCTCGCGCGGGTACGTAGCACGTTGCCGCAAGTAAGGCAAGACGCAGTTTCCCGCCGGACCAATATGCACGGCGCTTTCAAGGCCCGAGAAGAGATCCTCCCAGCGGGCGCTTCAGTAGTACTGATAGATGATGTCATCACCAGCGGCGCGACGATAGAGGCATGCACACAAGCTTTTCGTGAAATAGGCATAAGCGACGTATTCGCGCTAGCGTTTGCCAGGGAAGATTAAGCTAACTTCGCTTGAAGATAGCAACGGCTGGTACTACAATCTAAATAGGGATACGAAGGTTCTGTGGTTAAAAAATGATTATTACAGTCACCCTGAACCCCGCCATTGACCAAACTTTAGTCTTGCCCCACTTTGTAGCTGGAGACACCAACCGCGTGAAATCGGCGCGTTTCGATTCCGGCGGCAAAGGAATAAATGTTTCGAAAGTCATCCATGCGCTCGGAGGCCACCCCCTTACGACAGGATTCGCGCCTGGGACGCTCGGCCGCTATATTGAGCACTCGCTCGCAGAAGCCGGCATCACCTGCGACTTTTTACACACGCGCGGACAGACTCGGACTAACATCACCATCGTGGACGAGGCCCGCTCGATCCAGACGCTCATAAGCTCTCCGGGGCCGGAAACAGACTACCGCCACTTCGAGCGCCTCACAGAGCGGATCAGAAGGCATATAACCGTCGGCGATTGGGTGGTGCTTGCAGGCAGCGTCCCGCCCGGCCTGCCACCTACCGTTTACCGCGACCTGATCCTAATGGCGCAAAGGCGTGGCGCCAAAGCTATCCTGGATGCTGACGGCGCCGTGTTGGCCGATAGCATCGAAGCTCACCCCTACATGATTAAAGTCAACCGCCATGAGATGGAACGCCTTGTAGGCCACCCCTTATCCGATGAAACATCGGCCCTGAAGGCCGCGGATAGCGTCCACCAAAGCGGCATAAGCGCCGTGGTAGTGACCAGAGGCCGTGAGGGGGCAGTGGCAGTGGATAATGAAGGAGGCTGGTCGGCCATCGCGCCCCGTATCCACAGCGTGAGTACGGTTGGAGCGGGCGATGCCTTCCTCGGCGCTTTGGTTACCACGATGAGCAGTGGCGGTTCGCTTTACGACGGCCTAAGACTCGGTTGTGCGGCTGGTACAGCCACTTGCCTGACGCCCGGTACGGAATTGTGCAGCCAGCGTCAGATCGATGAACTGCTTCCCAAAGTCAAAGTCCACAACCTAAGCGAAGCCAAACTTTAACTAAGCCTTCCTGGCGTTCTCGAAGGGCCTCGTCGAGGGTCGTTAAAAGCATGAACTTTAGTATTACGTAGAAATTTCGGACGCCAAACTAAAAAAGCTCTTTCATCTGCCGCAATCCGCAGTATTCTCCGTAAATATCCGACAGTCAGCTAGGCTCCTTTCTGTAGGGGTGGGCACATCCCCAGGGCCAGATGGGGTCGGTGATAATGATACCGCATCAAGAAGGCTTCCACTTGGGCCTGGCAGGCGGCTTGCTCCTCTGGCCGGTATTTCCCCCAGCCTAGACACTCCTTCCGCACCGTGCGATTGAAGCTCTCGATGTAGGCCTGCTCATTCTTCTTGTAGGGCCGCGCCACCCGATGGCGTGCGCAGTACTGCCCTACCCGCTGAGCGAAGCCCTCTTTGAACTCACTACCTCCGTCCGTCTGGATGAGCTCCGCGTAGCCGTCAAAGCGCCGGGCCATGGCTTGCTCTAAGAAGGCACAGCCGT
>WHTN01000053.1:0-6078 GCA_009377715.1 Dehalococcoidia bacterium
CCGGAGACCACGTCGCCTTCGCGCCCGGCGAACTCTTCGAAGACCATCTCTCGTTCGGCGTCGCGTAGCTTCTGAAGTACAACCTGCTTAGCGGTCTGCGCAGCGATTCGGCCGGCATCGTTCGGCGTGACTTCGAACTTCATAGTATCGCCGACGAAGGTATCCGGCCTCGATTTGCGGGCTGTAGTCAAGTCTATCTCCGCGCGGTCGTTTTCGACTTCCTCCACGACCGACTTCTCAGAGTAGACGTGCACGTTTCCGGTCTGACGATCGATATATACAGAGACGTTGCCGCCTATTTGGCCATCCCGTTTATACGCAGAAGCCAGGGCTGCTTCAACAGCTTGAAGGACTACCTCTCTAGGTAAGTTCTTCTCCGCCGACAGTTGTGTTATGGCGATTATGAACTCGCTCTTCATGGCTCTTGCGGAACCTCCGCTTGCTACAACTCCGATCCCTTTTGACAATTAAAAAAGTGGGGTTCGCGCCCACTTTTTCGCGCACTCAGTGCGTTAACCACTATAGCATTTTTAAGCTGGTTTTACAAGTTTCAGCAGCGGAATATAGCGCTAAGAAGATGTCGAAGCAGGTCTACGGCGGCGTTTTTCCGAAGCGATAATGGCTTCTACTTCAGCGACAGCCTCGTCCAGGCGGTCACTATCGTTGAGCACGACGTGGTCAAAATTAGAGAGCGATGCTAGTTCGCCCTGCGCTACGGCTAACCTTAGCGCTAGTTGTTCCTCCGAATTGGCGCCTCGCTCTCGCATCCTGTTCTCTAGCTCCTTCAGAGACGGCGGCGCAACGAAGATAGTGATGGCCTCCGGGAAAGCCTTCTTTATGTTCCTGACCCCTTGGATGTCAGTGCGAACGACAACGTCACGCCCTTCGGCGAGTGGCTTATACACCTGCTCTTTCGGTACGCCGTAATGGTGCTCGTAGACGGTAGCATGTTCCAGGAGTTCGTCTTTTTCCATCAGCGTGCCGAACGCATCTTCGTCTACGAACAGATAATCGATGCCGTCCCTTTCGCCCTCTCGTTTCGGTCGCGTAGTAGCTGTCACTACGAAGTGGAAGGGTGCGCCGCGAGCTTTCAGCACTTCCAGTATCGAATCCTTGCCGACTGCTGACGGTCCGGAAAGAACGATTAGTAGGGGCGGGGCCGATAAAGGCATTTCTCTGGCGCCTTCTAGATCAGCGACTCGGGGCCAATTGAGATGTAGAGAGTCGTTCTAAGTCTTCCCAAAAGGATGGGTAGGATATCGCCGCGGTTTCCGCGCCGGCGACAGTTGTTTCTGCGGCAGCAGCCAGCCCAGCGACCGCCAGAGCCATGACCAAGCGATGATCTCCATGTCCAACGCAATTGGCGCCGCGCAACTCGCTGACGCCGCGTATCGTCATGCCATCGGGGCGTTCCTCTATCTCTGCTCCCAGGCGAGAAAGTTCTTCCGTTGTAGTTTTGATGCGGTCGGATTCCTTGACGCGCAATTCTGCTGCGTCGCGAATAACCGTTTCGCCTTCCGCAAGGGCAGCCGCGACCGCGAGCACCGGCACTTCGTCGATTAGGCGCGGGATAATATCGCCCTCGATAGTCGTCCCGCGCAAACGCGATGATCGCACGACGATATCCGCGACCGGCTCGCCGCACTCGACTCGCTCGTTCCGAAGTTCGATGTCCGCGCCCATCGCTCGCAATACTTCGATAAGCCCGCTGCGCGTCGGATTGATACCCACGCCGCGCGTTTCGATTTCAGCGTCTGGGTGAACGGCTGCTGCGACCATCCAGAACGCCGCGGAGCTGAGATCGCCTGGCACGGTGAGGCTCCACGGCTGTAACTCGTGGTCTAAGGGCTTCACTCGTACGATATTGCCGTCGGAGACCAAGTCGGCCCCCATTTCCCAAAGCATCCGTTCGGTGTGGTCGCGCGATTGCGCCGGCTCCTCGATCACTGTTTCGCCTTCAGCGTAGAGAGCGGCGAGCGTTATCGATGATTTAACCTGGGCGCTGGCGACCGGAAGCTGATGGGTGATGCCGCGCAAGCCAGTGAAAGGTTTCTCATTTAAGTTGGCGCCGATTATGATAGGCGGGCGAGTGTTATTATCCCATCCCGTGATGTCGGCGCCCATCTCTTTAAGGGGCTGAATTACACGTGCCATTGGGCGCGCTCGGAGCGATTCATCGCCAGAAATAAACGACTGGAAAGGTTGCGCTGAGAGCAGTCCCGCGAGCAGCCGCATAGTGGTGCCGGAGTTTCCTGCGTCGATCAGGTTGAGGTTTTCCTTCAAGCCGTTGCGACCTGCCCCTCTGATAGTGACGCGGTTGTACCGCCTCGAAAGCGACACCCCTAGGCTTCTCAGACATTGGAGAGTGGATATGCAGTCCGCGCCGGCTAGGAAATGGTCTATCGTCGCTTCGCCATCAGCGATGGCGTTGAAGATAGCCGCGCGGTGGGAGATCGATTTATCGCCCGGCACAGTTATAACGCCGCGAAGCTTAGCCGGCCGGCGGACGGCCTTGTTCACGGACGATGCCCTCCGTTGTTCTTACGGTCGGGGGGCTCGCGTGGCGTCTCGCCGGAGATTAACTTGCCGATGTCCCTCATCCTCTGGACGAGTCGCTCTCCTACTAGCATCGAGGCCAACTGGTCGTTCAACGGGGGGATTTCAGGCAGCGGCCCTTCATCATGTCGTTCAGTCCGGTTGATGTAGGCGTCTCTATCTAGCTGCGCCTTCGTGAACAGTTCGAACAGCGAGCCCTCCTTGCCCTCTTGCAGGAGGTCCCTATAGCGCGAAAGCTCCTCCATGTAGCGGTCGAGCCAGTGGATGATCGCTCCGCGGTTGGTGAGCGATATGTCGTGGTTCATCGTAGGATCGCCAGAGGCTAAACGGGTCATATCGCGAAAGCCGCTGCTGGCTAGCTTGGACAGGTCTTGCCAAGCGAGGCTGCTGCGAGCGAGCGTAAACAGGGCGGTAGACATGACGATGGGCAAATGGCTGATAGCGGCAGCAAATTGGTCGTGCTCTTCGGCGTCTAGGAAAAGGGCTTTGCCGCCGATGGAGTTGATTAGGCCGTTCACCGCCTGCACTGCCGCTTCGCTGGCGTCAGGTGACGGGATGAGGCAGTAAGGTTTATCTTTGAACAGCGTTGCTTCCGCGGCGTCTATGCTCGCCGCCTCTTTACCAGCCATGGGGTGGCCGCCCACAAAGCTGATCTCCCGCGGCAGCAGCTCGCGCGCCCAGGTCATAACGGCTGCCTTAGTGCTGCCCGTATCTGTTACGACGCAGTTCGGCGGCAGGTCGTCGCGTATGGCCTCCAGGACTTCGCGGGTAGTAACGATCGGTGTGGAGATGATAACCATCGCCGCATCTTCGACCGCCTCCCGCAAATTCCAGGTCGTCTTGTCGGTTGCCCCCAGTTTGCGCGCTTTGGCCAGCGCCTCGTTGTCTCTATCGCAGCCGACGATCTCGAGGTTGGGGAGCTTAGCCGCTTTCAGGGCTAGACCCAGCGAACCGCCGATGAGTCCGAGACCTATGATCGCTATCTTAGCCATGTCTAGACCTTCCTTCCCGAAGATGTCGCGGCTGTTAGCATCGTTCGTCTGCCTTTTGCAGGCTCCACAGGGGCGAAGCTTCCTCTGACTCTCGCTCGTGGTGGCGGCGAATCATCTCTACCGCCTCTTCCGAGGCCCCTACGGCCGTAGCGAGGGTAGCGCTGCGTTCGGCGTGATCGAGCAGCCTCGCGAGAGCGCTGCGCCAGCCATCGCCTTCGCTGTGGGCGAGGCGTGCCGTCAACTTCGGTGACGTCGCCTGAAGCAGGACGTACAGCGCCCGGTGCCACATGCGAACGTTTCCCTTACCGACGTCGTGGAGCAGGGCAGCGGTCAGCAAGGCGGTGTCGTTGAAGCCAGAGCCTCGGAGATCGACCAGAATATCGAGACTATGACGCTGGTCACGCCTCGTCATGGTGTAGAACAAGCTCTGCCCCTCGGGGGTTAAGTACGATGATACTAGGCTATGTTCTTCGGGCTGGATCCGCACGGAGAAGCCGCCGAAGAACTGCTGCGATCTGTATGAGACCTTAGCCAAAAACATCGACATCCACCCCGGCCAGCACTCGCACAAGTGTGTTCACAGCTGGCTCCATGATCGTGAACAGAAGGTTAGGACCGCCGAATATGAAAGGCGCCAGCAACAGTATGATCAGGACGATCATACCATACTGCTCCAGCCGCAGAAACGGCTCCGCTAGCCCGCGGGGAAGGATTCCGGCGACCACCCGGAAGCCGTCGAGCGGGGCTAATGGGATCAAGTTGAAGATAGCCAGGATGATCCCGAAGATGACGATGGAACTAAGAAATAGGCCTACGTAGGCATCGGCATCCCAGGTGAAGAAGCGGGGATCGACGAAGGGCGTGCGCCAGGGCACCAGCCCCAGCTTTATCGGCAGTGCTGCTAACGCCGCGATAGCGATGTTAGCGGCAGGCCCAGCCGCCGCCACTATCGCGTGTCCAACCAGCGGGCCGTTACGTAACGCATAGGGGTTCACGGGCACGGGTTTGCCCCAGCCGAATCCCGCTAAAAAGAGCAGCACCGTGCCAGCCGGATCGAGGTGGGCCAACGGATTAAGCGATACGCGTCCGGCGCGCCGTGGCGTAGAGTCGCCTAGGCTGTCCGCGACCAGGGCATGGCTCAGTTCGTGGAAGGAGATGCCGGCCAGCAACGCCACAATGACGGCGCCGACGAAGGTGAAGAAAGCAATTGGGCTAACCTCGTAAAGAGGTATGTAACGTAAAATCACTTCTCAAAGCTCCTCTGTGCCCATCATAGCATAGCGGTTTTCTACGCAGAAACGATGGCTCTATTTGGAAGCAGACCTAAAGGTCTGCAGCTACGAGGATATAAGTTAACTTAGCAGCTTCCATTACCTACGGTCTTCTCGCCGAAGCGAGTCTTCGACATCCCGTAGGTTCTCGTAAATGCCGACCTAAAGGTCTGTATTTTACGTACTCGTAACGCAAGTTCAGTCATCGCGAGATTGCCTTTGGCAGCCAGGCAACGTAATGGAATGGGTAGAGATTGCTTCAGCGCCGCTTCTCAATGACGGAAGGCTACGTCATTGCGAGGTCGCCAAGGCGACCGTGGCAATCTCCTTCTTGCGACTGCGATCATATGTTGTTCGAAGAGTGCCAGAGGATGCTTAGTTTTACCAGGCCGCGTAGCGTACGCTATGAGCGGTTGGTTTTGTCTCCTGGTGTGAGATAGGAGCGAGAGAGTGGCTAAATACGAACGGTCGAGCCCTGGCTGGTGCCCCCCTTCGCCGAGCATATACCCACAGCCAGCTACGGCTATCCGACGCAGTATCCAGGACGCGCTGGCTTTCAGCCTGCCGCCTTCGTCGATCACATCATGAGCGGCTGGCTCTCGACTATGATCGATTGGGCACGGTCGGGCGACACCCAGTATCCCAGCGCCACGTTCTGCATCGGGCGTAACGGTCGCATCGTGCAGACGGTCAGCATCTACGACGCGCCGTGGACGAACGGCCCGGTGCAACGTTCGAACTGGCCGCTGCTGAGGCATTACAAAGAAGGCACGATCGTCAATCCAAATCTGTATACGATCACCTTCGAGCACGAAGGGATGACCGGCGAACCTTTCCCGGAGCCGATGGTGCTGGCGACTATCGCGGTCAAGCGCTGGTGTCTCCAGCGTCCATTGCAGTTGCCGGCGCTTACGCCGGGCGAACCCTGTTCGGTTACGCCATCTCAGGCCGTACAAAACGAGCGACCACTGATCAGAGAGGGCCCCGTATATCTTACGCAGGGCGATCCGCTGACTTACCGGCTGGCCGTCAGCTACGGACAGGACAGCGACTGGGGAACGGGGGCGGCTATCGCTTTGACCGCTAACGATTACGATGGGCCTCTTCTCTTTCGCGGCCGCCAGATCGACGGCCCCAACGAACTCCGATTCGGGCACGGTGTATTCCCCGATCGTTTGCTTTTATTCCACGGTGAGCCAAGCAACCTCCCTGGCCCCGGCCCAGGTGGCGTGACGCAAAACGGCGTCGCCGTACGCATA
>WHTN01000053.1:6088-17574 GCA_009377715.1 Dehalococcoidia bacterium
TAAGCGCTCCCGGCTGCTACGCGTATCAGATCGATAGCTTTGACGGTAGCCAAGTCATCGTCTTCAGATCAGAGCAGTATACGCTGGATAGCGTTCGGTAACAGTGGCGCTTACTTTATCGCCAGCGCGTTGGCTGGCGAAGCGATGCCACCCCGTAAGTTGAGCGGCGCCGATACGAGCATGAATTCGTAGACGCCGTCTTGCGCGCAATCGGTAGCGAGCGCTTCGAGGTCGAACAGTTCGCCGAGGGGCAGCCCCAGCAGCGCTAGTGTCCGGTAGTGCAGCGCCTCGCTGCGGTAGTCCTTCCACGGCCACGTCTCGACGGCCGGGCAATCCGTCGCGAGCGCCGCGATCCGGTGGTCCCACAGCCACGCGGCCATTTCGCGGCTGTGATCGAGGCCGCACGCGCGCAGTCCGTTCACTGTCCCGGTGCGCCTTTTCTCCTCTGGTGATGCCTTGGCGTAATGCTGGAGCCAGCCCGTCCGCACCAGCAGGATATCGCCAGGCTTCAGATCGACGCCCCGAGCCTCGGCGGCCTGCTGCAAATCGGCCACCGTATACTCCTCCGGCGCGCCGGGATCCACGGGCCGGCCCTGCTCGTTACGAAACTTAAAAGCGTCGAGCAGAACGCCCCGCCCGACGATCTTATCGGCCCAGAGGTGGATACCGAGCTTGCCGTCGGGCCCGCTAACGATCTCCTCCGGTTTTACACCGTTGTAGAAGGCGTTATAGGCTGGATGGCCGACGTGCCCCAAGCCGTCCCACTGGCTGCCTTCCTGAGTATTGTATTCGTCGAGCTTATCGTCGTGGGCTAAGAGGACCGGGAAACGGGTGATCGTATGCTGAACGGGGGGACGGTTGAGTATCGGCGGGTCGACGTAGCCGACCGGCAGGTCGAGGCGAAAGACCTCACCCTTGCGTACCAAGCGGGCCGCTTCGACGATGCTTTCGGGCGTAAGGAAGTTCAGGCAGCCGATCTGATCGTCCTCACCGAAGACGCCCCAATTGGAGTCCGGCGGAGCACCTTCTTTTATCGGCAGTTCGTCGAATTTGGGCAGTCTGTCGAAGTTCATGCCGCCACGAATCAGCGGACTTTGACGCGTCTTACGAGAACTGTGTGGCTTTCCGTGAATATCTCGGTGGGGAAGTGACGTGGCTGATTAGTGGCTAGCGCCTTCGTGCCGATAACCGAACCGGATATCCGTACCGCCCTCTTCACAAGGGCGCGGGCGGCGATCTCTAAAGCAGCGCTTACGACGATAGCAGCCGCACCCTGGGCCACTGTTATGGCTACGTTGCGCCACGGCACCACCGGATAGGATTGCGGAACCGGCACGGGCAGCATGCTGCCGTTGAAAGGTGCGCCGCAATGGCGGCAAAAGTTATCTTGTGAATCTACGCTGGTCTCACAGTTGGTGCAGAGCATTTCCGGCCTCCGATATGTTAGCGATTGCCAGAGAATTATAGCATGAGAGGCGCGACGTAGTGATCAGACTCCGGCCGGCAAGACGGCCCGTACCCGCTCGTCGATCTCTTCCGTCAGGTCGTAGCCGGCTGTAGCAGCGCCTTGCGCGTTGACTACGCGCCCATCCTCGATGCGGACTTTGCCGTCAGCGAAAGCCTTCAGCGTCGCTACTACCAGCGGCAGCTCGCGTTCGGCGCCGTGGCGGCGGATCTGCCGGAAGAGCGCGCTCGCCTCGCCCTCGCTCTGCTGGATCTGCTCGACGGTCTGGCCTCCGACCTCCCACCACAACTCATCAAAAGCCGGGCCACGGATCGAAAAGTTGCAGTACGTAGCGACCGGCCCCTCGTCGAGTTCCGGCGTAGCCAGATGCATCATTACGCCTGACTTCTCCGCTTTCTTTTCAATTAATTGCCAGATCACGCTCTGCCAGGCGCCCGCCGGCCCGCCGGGTGCGGCGGGGTGCAGGTTCAGGCAAGGATAACGCAGAGCCATTTCTTCTGTGAAGATGAGCATGTAGCCGGCGAGCAGGCTGAGATCGAAGTCGTAGGGTTGGAGCATACGGGCGATCTCGCGGTCGTAATCGCGCCGCCACTCCGGCAGCGGCTCGCCACTGCGGGCTACGGGCAGGCCGCGCTCGCGACGGAACCGCGCCGAAGATAGGCAGACGAGGGGAACGCCGTACTCGCGTACTCGATCGAAGAACTTATCCGTCTCAAGGTCTTCGCCCGGCTCGCGGTTGCAGAAGACGAACGCCAGGCGCGCGTCCAATTCGCCACCTTCGATCGCTTGCTGGGCTGCCGCGAGTAGCCGTCGCGAACTTTCTCCGCGTGCGGTCGAGAACCAGCCGATCCTGAGCATGGGTGGCTACTTAGTGGGCAACGGCCGTAGCCCGAGTTTGCGCATCATCACCGCCCAGCGGCTGACGAAATGGATGAGCGGGTTCGAACTGCGGGCAACGATGCGACCCTGCCGCAGCGCTTCCAGAAAGCCCTGCGGCGTGCCATCGAAGTCCGGCATTTCGACATAACAGCGCCCGATCTCCCAGTGCGAATGAGCATCGCTGCCGGCGCCCATCGCTAAGCCGTGCTCTTCAGCGAGCTTGCGGGCGCGGTCGTTATCGGCGGGCAGCGTCGTGCGCGAGTTGAAGACCTCTACGATGTCGGCCTGAGGCAAGATTCGTAGCAGTGCGTCTTCCTCGATCGGCTCGCCGCGGAAGCGGTCGAACGGGTGTGGTACGGAGACCAACCCGCCTTGCTCTTTGATGCGCCGGACGGTCTCTTCAGGCGAGAGGCCACTCGGGATCTCTTCGGTCAGGAACAGGCCGGTGATTTCACCCTGGGTCGTGCGGACCTCCTCGGCGACGATCACCTTAAAAGGCGCTATTTCGCGAACGGCGAGACCCCCCTGGATACTGTTGTGGTCGGTCACGGCGACGCAATTGATGTCGCGTTTGAGGCAGGTGGCTACGTATTTTTGCGGCGAGGTCAGGCAGTCCTTCGAGAAATGGGTGTGGCTATGAAGATCAGCCTTGAGCAAAGGGGCCGTCCTCCGAAATGAGCAGGGCATCCTGAAGCTGAGTGATACGGGATTGCGCCGAATTCAGCATCTCCTGGCAACGCTTATAAAGCTGCATACCTTCCTCGTACAGGGCCATCGATTCCTCAAGCGAAAGGTCACCTGTCTCCATCCTGGCAACTATCGCTTCAAGCCGCCGGTAGACGTCCTCGAAGCGTTCGTTGATCTCAGAAGCCATGCTGCTTGCCAACGCTGCCCGGAAACTCTCCGTTGCTAACGTGTATCTCGACGAGATCGCCGGGCTTGACCTGTGAAATGCTGCTCACGACCTGCCCATTATCGCGCCTGTTCACGATGCTGTAACCTCGCTTCAACGTGGCGACTGGGCTGAGAGCGTTCAGCCGATCGGCGATGCCTTCGACGTCACGGCAGCGGTCGCCGACTGTGTGTTCGAGCCAACGGCCCGCTCGCTGACGAAGGTCGTCGAGTCGCTGTTGTTCGCGCTGTGTGTCAGGCGCGGCCATCGAGAGGCGCCGCCGTAGGTCTGTCGCCGAGCTTCCCTTCGCGGCTATCACGCCGCTGAAATTCGCGGCTAGCGCAAATCCGAAATAGCGGAGCGCGCTGGCCACTTGCTGCCAGTTGGGCGCGACCAGCTCCGCGGCCGCAGAAGGGGTCGGGGCGCGGCGGTCGGCGACGAAGTCAACGATCGTGTAGTCGGTCTCGTGGCCTACGCCGGTGACGACAGGCGCGCGGCTCGCGTAGACGGCACGAGCGACCGCCTCTTCGTTGAAGGCTAATAACTCTTCGAGCGAACCGCCGCCGCGCGCTAAGATTATGACTTCGATATCGTTGTCGGCGCTTAACTCTTGTAGGGCCGAGATGATGCCGTCCACCGCGCCATCGCCCTGGACGAAGGTCGGCGCAAGGACGATCTCGGCGAGCGGCCAGCGCCGGGCGAGGACGTTGCAGATGTCGTGGAAGACGGCGCCGCTCGGTGACGTCACGACGCCGATGCGTTGCGGAAAGGCGGGGAGCGACCGCTTGCGCGCTGCTTCGAACAGCCCTTCGCTCTCCAGCTGCGTCTTCAGCCGCTCGAACTGCAAGTGCAGAATGCCGACGCCGGCGGCGTGAACGTAGTCGACATAAAGTTGGATGTCCCCGCGCGTCTCGTAGAATGAGAGGCGGCCGTGGACGACCACTTGAGCACCGTTCGTGAGGTCTACGCTGGCGACGGCGCTGCGGAACATCACGCAGCGCAGCGCTGAGCGTTCATCCTTCAGGGTGAAGTACGTATGGCCGGAAGAAGGGCGGCTGAGATTGGAGATCTCCCCTTCGATCCACAGGTCGCTCAGGCTAGGGTTGCTCTCTAGCAACTCGCGGAGGTAGTTCGCTACGTCGGTGACCTGGTATATGGACAGCATTGAGGGCTAAGCCCTACGCCTTGCTGATGTATTCGCCGCTGCGCGTATCGATCTTCAGAACATCGCCGGTGGTGATGTGTAGTGGCACCTGCACCAACAGGCCAGTCTCCATGTGGGCGGGCTTGGTGCCGCCCTGGGCGGTGTCGCCGCGTACCCACGGATCCGTCTCCGCCACTGTCAGCTCCACCGATGGCGCCATCTCTACGCCTATAGCTTCGTCGCCGTAGATAAGGATCTGGCAGGTGGCGTTCTCTCGCAGGTAATTGACTGCGTCGCCGAGTCTGTCGGTGTTCAGTGGGATCTGCTCGTAAGTGTCCGTGTTCATGAAGTAGTGGAGGTCGCCCTCGCGGTACAGGTACTGCGAAGGCTGCCGCTCGACTCGAGCCGTCGTGAACTTCGCTCCCGCCTGCACCGAACGCTCGATGATGTGGCCGGCGCGGACGTCGCGGAGCTTCATCCGCACCTGGGCGCTACCGCGGCCGAGCTTCAGGTGCTGGTAGTCAAGAAGCTGGTACAATGTGCCGTCTATCTCTAAAGTTATGCCTTTGCGCAAATCGCCGGTATCGATCATCGCTACTCCTTAGCGTAGTAGATCTAAAAATTCCTCAGGTGAAAGCCTGGCTTTTCATATGAGACTTCTCAAAGTCCCAGGCCGAATTTCCTGATGCATGGGTACAGATAAATTCAAAGGTTGTCCATGCTTTGTCATAATTATATGGCTGCTGCGTTGGCGCACTATATGCCAGCCTGCTCTACCAAAGACTTCTACTGCTTGTGCGCCAGACACAGTTGGCAGCTATAGCATTAAACAGGAACCTCAACTGTGACCTCCACCTCTTTTGTTTCTATTACCAATGGCAGTCCGTCTTCTGCTCTGTCAAGGATAGACAGACGTGCCTCTTCCGCGACTATGCTCGCCGTTTCGATGGGCAGCGGTTGCCCTTGTTCGCTCAAGACTTCGAGCATCAAAGCAATCGCTTCTCTAGCGTTCTTCAAAGCATCCTCTAGACTGTCTCCTTGACTAACACACCCCGGCACAGCTGGCGCGATGACGGAATATCCGCCACTCTCTTCCGGGATGAAGATGGCCGTATACTTTACCGCTTGCGACATCGATACCTTACCACTCGCTCGGCTGGGTCTTGGGCGCGGTCGTCAGGATCCGGGCTTTGCCCTTCTCCATCACGGCCATATCCTCGATGCGGATGCCGCCCCAGCCCGGGATGTATATTCCGGGCTCTACCGTGAAGACCATGCCGTCCTCTAGAACATCCGGCGCGGTTCGGGAGAGGCGCGGCAGCTCGTGAACCTGGATGCCGACCCCGTGGCCGAGGCCGTGGCCGAACTTGTCGCCGTAGCCGGCCTCTTCGATGACGTTGTGGGCGAGCATGTGTGCGGCGTCGCCGGTCATGCCTTGCTCGACAAGCTCTTCGGCGGTGAGTTGCGCCGTCAGGACGATATCGTAGATGCGCTTGAACTCCTCGTTCGCCTCGCCCACAACTATCGTGCGGGTGAGGTCGGAGCAGTAGCCGTCCAGGATGACGCCCATGTCGATGACTATCGGCTCGCCGGTCTCGATAGACCTTTCGCGAGGCTGGGCGTGTGGCATCGCGCCCCACGGCCCGCCAGCGACGATCGTGTTGAAGGAGAGCGCCTCCGCCCCGTTCTCGCGAGCGTACTTCTCTATCTCCCAAGCCACCTGCTTCTCCGTCCAGCCCGGCTCGACGTGCTGCGCGACATGGACAAAGGCCTGATCGCCGAGATCGACGGCTCGCTGGAGGGCATCGACCTCCTCCGGCTCTTTGAACGCGCGTATCTGCTCGACTATAGGCGGCGCGGCCTTGAGCTTGGGCCGCCGGTCAGCCGGCAGGTTCTCTATGACCTTCGTCAGCGCGTTATAGCCGGCGACGCTGTAGTCGCCTGGCGAAAACCCGATGGTCTTGCCTTCAAGGCCGGCCTCGCCGATAAGTTCGGCAAACCACTTATCGACACCGCCGTTCGCCTTCCAGAGGATGAAGTCTGGCGACTCGCGCTCGGCCTGTTCGTAGTAGCGGAAGTCGGCAGCGATAAACGCCCGTTCCGGCGTTATGAGCAACGTGCCCATCGAGCCGGTAAAGCCGGACAGGTAGCGCCGGTTGGCGGCGTGCGTACGGAAGGTATCTTCCACCGGGCAGCTCACCAGGAAGCCGTCCAGACCTACCTCGGCCACCTTCTCGCGTAGTTTGTTGATTCGTTCTTTCACTGGATTACCCCCAAAGTGCGAGTCTATTCGAGAGTCATCTTCTGCCGTGATTGCTCACTCTGCTCTTCATGCAAGATATCTATAAGCCCTTCCAAAGCCAGTATATACCCTCGCCAGCCCAGGCCGACGATTACTCCGCGAGCGATGGCGGAGATGACCGAACGGTGGCGGAACTGCTCGCGCGCGTGGATGTTCGAGATGTGTACTTCTACAACCGGCCGGTTGCACCACTCTAAAGCGTCGCGTAGCGAAAGGCCGTAATGCGTCAGCGCGCCGCCGTTGATTATGATGCCATCCGCGCCCGGAGCTTCGGCTTCAAGATAATCGATGATCGCGCCTTCGTGGTTGGACTGGAAGAACGCTACGTCGACGCCTACCTCGCCAGCGCGCTCACGCAGCCGCTGTTCGATATCGGCGAGCGTCAGGTGGCCGTAAATCTCCGGCTCCCGCCGGCCCAGCGCGCCGAGGTTCGGCCCGTTAATTATTAGTATCTTCATCTTTGCTTACACCCCTCTTAAGGGTATCGCGGTACTGATTGTAAAACGCAGCCGTGTATACACGCCGCTGTTGTGCCTCCGTGACGTGGGTGTATATCTGGGTTGTACTGGGGCTGCTGTGGCCTAGCAGCTCCTGCACCACGCGTAGATCCGCGCCGCCATCGAGTAGATGCGTCGCGAAAGTATGTCGCAGCAAGTGCGGATGCACTCGCTGCTCCAGCCCTGCCTGCACCGCGTACTGCTGGAGCATGATCTGCACCGCTCGAGCTGAGAGCCGGCCGCCGTCGCGGTTGAGGAACAGCGCTCGCTCCTCCGTGCGGCTGGCAAGCGTAGATCGCGCCTCGAACAGGTAGCGACGTAGCGCCTCTTGCGCGGGTTGTCCCATCAGACAGATGCGTTCTTTATTGCCCTTGCCGACGACGCGTACTGTACCTTCCTTAACATCACTATCGTAAATGTTGAGCCCTACGAGTTCGCTTATGCGAAGGCCGGCCGCATAGAGCAGTTCCAGGATCGCCCGGTCCCGCAGGCCGGTCGCTGAGCCGTCTAGTGGAGCGGTGATGAGGCTTACCGTTTGCTCGACTGTAAGCGCCCTTGGCAGGCGGCGTTCTCGCTTTGGCCCGCGCACAGCGCCGAGCGGGTTGCTTTCGATGTGTCCCTCTCGCACGAGAAAGCGGTAGAAGGAACGGATAGTACTTACCTTGCGAGAGATGCTGGCGCTGGCATAGTTTTCCTGGCGTAGCTTTGCCAGATATCCGCGCAGCGCTTGGCGATCGACCGCGCCTGGGTCGAGATCGTCATTGCCTAAGTTATCGAAAAACGCTTTTAGGTCGGACGTGTAGTTACGGAGCGTATAGCGTGAGAGATTGCGCTCGCCCTGCAATGACCTGACGTAAGACGCGATAAGCTCGTCGATCGCCATGGCATTCTAGCTTGCCGCCTTCACCGGCTCCTGTTCCGATGTCTTGCCCTTCCAGTCGCAGTTGTGGCAGCGAGCCCGGCTTTGACCGTCGTTCAGTAGCAAGCCGCCGCATTGCGGGCAAGGCTGTGGCAGCGGCTTGGCCCAGACGCTGAAGTTGCAGGTCGGGTAGTTGCTGCAGCCATAGAAGAGGCGGCCGCGCCGGCCTTTGCGCGCTACGATGTCTCCGCCACAAAGCGGGCAGTCCACGCCCACCTTGTCCAGGATCGGCCTGGTGCCTTTGCAATCGGGATAGCGCGAGCAGGCCATGAACGGCCCGAAGCGACCACGCTTGATGACCATGGTGGCGCCGCACTCCGGACAGGGCTCTGTCGCTTGTTCCAACTGCTCCGCTTCCCCTTCAAGCGGCCGCGTGTTGCGGCACTCGGGGAAGCCGGAGCAGGCGAAGAAGCGCCCGTGTCGGCCCCAGCGGATGATCATCGGCCGGCCGCACTTTTCGCAAACCTGTTCCGTCTCTTCGATCACTACCTCGATCTTCTTCTCGGCGTCCACCAGGGCTTTTTCGAGCGGTCTGTAATACTCCTGTACGACAGGCTGCCAGGGCCTTTCGCCGCTGGCGATATCGTCGAGTTCCTCTTCGAGCTGAGCCGTGAAGTCGACGTTCACTAGGTCGGGGAAGTTGTCGATCAATAGGTCGTTCACTACGTATCCGAGTTCTGTGGGCTGAAGTCGTGCCTCAACTTTCTGGACGTAGCCACGGTCTTGAATGGTAGCCAGGATCGGAGCGTACGTGCTCGGGCGGCCAATACCGTTCGCTTCCAGCGCTTTTATCAGTGTCGCCTCGTTGTAGCGTGGAGGAGGCTCGGTGAAGTGCTGGTCCGGGTATAGTTGTTGTAGGCGCAAAGCATCGCCTACCGTCAATTCGGGCAAAGGGTTGGTGCTTTGCTGTTCGTCTGAGTCGGTGCCTTCGATGTACAACTGACGGTAGCCAGCGAACTTCAGTTGCGTATCTGTCGCCCGCCAGAGATAGACATCACGTCCGCTCTGAGGGCGCGCCTCTATGTCTGCGGTCTTCGTCTCATACAGCGCGTTAGCCATCTGGCTGGCGACCATCCGCTGCCAGACAAGTGAGTACAGCTTGTTCTGGTCTGGCGTTAGATGGCGCCGTACCGAGTCCGGCGTGCGATTGATGGAGGTCGGCCGGATAGCTTCGTGCGCCTCCTGAGCGCCCTTCGCCTTCTTGCGATAGAACTGCGGCTTCTCCGGAACAAAGTCCTTACCGATCTTGTCGGCAATGTACGCTCGTGTCTCCTCGATCGCCTCGGCGGCGACGCTGGTCGAGTCCGTCCGCATATACGTGATGAGGCCAACCTCGTTGCCGCTGCCTAGGGCAATACCCTCGTACAACTGCTGGGCGAGTGCCATCGTCCGCTTCGGCGTGAAGCGGAAGCGGCGCGACGCCTCCTGCTGAAGCGTGCTGGTGGTGAATGGCGGCGACGGGTGCCTGTTGTACGTCCGCGACTTGAGGTCTGTAATCTGGTAGGCAGCGTCCGTTAACTGCACGATCAGCGACTGTGATTGCTCTTCGCTGCCGATCTCAAGCTTCTTGCGTGTGCCCGCCAGGCCGACCAGCTTGGCGCGAAAGAGAAGGTCTTCGCCTTCCTTATTTAGTTCGGCCTCGATCGTCCAGTACTCCTGTGATACGAACGCTTCGATCTCGCGCTCGCGCTCAACGACAAGCCGCAGCGCTACGGACTGCACACGTCCAGCTGAAAGGCCGCGACGGATCTTCTGCCAGAGCAGGGGGCTGAGCTTATAGCCCAACAGCCGGTCGAGGATGCGCCTTGCCTGCTGGGCATCGACCAGTTGCATATCGATATCGCGCGGATGAAGGAACGCCTCCTGGATCGCCTTCGGGGTGATCTCGTGGAAGACGGCTCGCTTATACGAGTCGTCGGAAAGGCCGGTGGCTTCTTTGAGGTGCCAAGCTATGGCCTCCCCCTCGCGGTCAGGGTCGGTCGCGAGGTAGATGATGCCGGCCTGCTTGACGGCGCTTTGCAGCTCTTGGACGACCTTCTTCTTATCTTTCGGGACGATGTAATGCGGCGAAAAGCCCTTCTCTACGTCCACGCCGAGCTTCGACTTCGGCAGATCGCGGATATGGCCTACCGAAGCTCGCACCACGTAGTCGCGGCCGAGGATGTTCGATAACGTCCGGGCTTTCGCCGGCGATTCTACTATGACTAAACTTTTTCCGTTTCTCTTTGCCATATTTATCAACTCTACTCTGCAACTCGATCTACGTTTGGTATACGCTCTCAGCTTCTCGTATGCGTATGTAGTTCATTGACCCTGTATTTCTGATTATGCCTTTCAATTCCAACTGGGCTAAAGCGCCCATTACGGCCGGCGTAGGTAGCCCGGATTGGCGGCATACGTCGTCGATATGTTGCGGCTCTTCGCTTAGATAACTTAGAAGCGTCTTCTCCGTATCGTCTATGTCTAAGGGCTCTTCCCGCAGCATCTCCATTTGCCTTGGTACCATCGAAAGGTTTAACTCCGCTAGAATATCGTCTACCCTCTCTACTAGCTTAGCACGACTTTCCTTAATTAACTTGTTCGGAAGTGCGCTCTTACCCCAGCGGATGCTTCCTGGGACGGCGAAGACCTCCCTGTCTTGCTCAAGCCCGTATTCCGCTGTAATTCTGGCCCCGCTTTTCTTTTCCCTGCCCTCAACTACCAAGACCCCTAAGCTCATGCCTGACATGAGGCGATTGCGCTGCGGGAAGTTCTGCGGCCTTGGCTTGGTGCCGATCGGGTATTCGCTCACCAGGGCGCCGTGCTTCTCGATATCGCGCGCCAGCCGCATGTGGCTCACCGGATAGACGAGGTCAAGCCCGCACGCCAAAACGGCGACCGTTCGGCCGCCTGCCGCCAGCGCTGCTCGGTGCGCGGCGCCATCGATGCCGAGCGCCAGTCCGCTTACGACCGTAATACCGTAACGCGCGAGGCCGCCAGAGAGTTCCGTTGTAACATCGAGTCCGTAAGCGGTAGCGCTGCGTGTCCCTACCACCGTAAGCATCCATTTGTCCTCAGTCAGGATATCGCCGCGCACATACAGCATCCGCGGCGGGTCGTATATCTCGCGTAAGCGGCTGGGATAAGCGGCGTCGTTTATGGTGATGGCCTGAACGCCGTGTTCGGCAAGCCGGTCCATTTCGGCGTTAGGATCTATACGCGGACGCTGGTGCACTATCGCTTCGGTGGTGCGTTCGTCGAGTCCAGCATGCCGTAGATCGCTCGCGTTCGCTTGCCAGGCTTCTGCCAGCAAGCCGAAATGCTGTTCGAGCAGCGAATAGCGTGCTCGTCCCAGGCCGGCTATTCGAGTGAAGGCCACCCAGTATTTGAGATCAGCCGTTTGTTCCTG
>WHTN01000054.1 GCA_009377715.1 Dehalococcoidia bacterium
GTACAGTGCAGTCGTAAGATGGCCAAGTTCCATCAGTTTTAGACAACCGTTATTTAACATGACAACTGAAGCGAAGCGCATCGTTTGCCCCATCTGTAGCGCCATTAACGTTCCAGGTGCGATTTTTTGCCAGCAGTGTAGAAGCCGGCTCGAGGGCGGCCGCGTCATAACGGAGGCCGAAAGTAAGCGTTACGAAGGGGCAGAACGTAAGCGGGGAGTGCGGAAGAAGAGGCTTCGACGTGCTCGCTGGTTAATCCCGATAGCGATCCTGGGCGCCCTCCTCGGTTTCTTCCTCTATTCGCCCGCTCCGACGCCATTGCCTACCGGCTCCACGAACTTAACGTCCGCCTCAACGGACGGCGAATGGACAATGGGTGGCTTCAACCTCGAGCATACGAGATCAATTTCTGGACAGTATCGGCCGTTAAGCGGGAGGCAGTCTTGGATGGTCAACTTCGGCTCCGATTTCCTAAATACGCCCGTTATAGCCGATGATATGGCCTACTTTGTGACAGCTGACGGTCGCCTTATTGCCGTGGACCGCACTAACGGTAGGACTCGCTGGGAGCATGATGTAAACGCTCCTGCGGATAGTGCGGGCACAATTGCCGGCAATATCCTCTACATCGGCCTCCGCAACCGCGATTTACTCGCTTTAAACAAGGACACTGGAGAAATGCTGTGGACATACAAGGCCGCTGGCACAGTCGTGGCTTCACCTGTAGTCGTCGATGGCGTGGTGTATGTTGGCAGCTCGATGGACGCCAAGATCGTTGGTTTAGATGCCATTACAGGCGAAGAATTGTGGAATACCGAGCTTAACGAGAGACAGTTATCTTCGGCCATGAGCTGGGCTGAAGATAATATGGTCATCGCTTCCGGCAACAAGGTCATTTACTACGATAGGCGGTCTGCGGATCGTGTGTTCACTTACGAATCCATTGTTGGCGTTATTGTAGGCACGCCCATAGTCATTGAGGATAAGGCCTATGCCGCACTGGGTAACGGAAGCATCGTCGCTCTCGAACTCGAAGCGAGGAACCCGGCTTGGGAAAAACCCTTCCGCAGTCTCTGGGGCAGGCTTTGGCTATGGGGCATGGCGCCACGACCCCCGCAACCGACAGGCGTCCTCTGGGGTTATACCGGCGTGCGCGACACTGTAATTGCGCCTCCCGCGGCAAAAGATAACGTGCTCTACTACGGGACAATCCATGGCATCATTACAGCCCTAGACCTAAATGCGCGACAGCCAACCTGGACTATTGAGGGCGAGGGAGCGGTACGAGGAGCGCCTGCTGTAGTAAACGACACAGTTTACATAAGTTCAGGACACTACGTCTATGCGCTCAATACCTCTACCGGGGAGAAGGTCTGGGAATTTCGAGCGAACGGCGAAGTCACAAGCGACATCGTTGTGACACAAGATGCTCTATATTTCGCGGACGATCAGAGCAATCTTTACGCTCTTAATTAACCTCTAAACGCATCGCCCACGATTTGCTTGACGCATCCACAAGGTGGCATTACCGTTCTTTCATAGCCCGACACTTCATAAAGCATAAGAGCCTTTAGTGATAGAAAGTAACGCGCCTACAAGGCTGTGGACGAGAAATTACGTCCTCATCCTGCTCGCCATCTTCCTTGTTTATGGAAGCAATTCGCTCCTCCATCCACTGGTGCCGCTCCGCATCGACGACCTTGGAGGGTCTAGCGCTTTAGCCGGTATCCTCTTAGCTGCTAACAGCGCCGTAGCCTTCATTCTTAGGCCCGTTGCGGGACGGATGACCGATACCGGGAGTCCGAGCGTAGTAGCCTGGCTCGGTGCGTTGCTCGTCGGGCTGGGGACGCCGGTCTGGCTCGCTCCGAGCTTGATCATGCCCTTCGCCGCGCAAATCATTATCGGCGTAGGCTGGGCTGGTGTGGCGCCTGGCGGCCAGACTCTAGTGGCCAATCTAGCGCCGACGCACCGTAGAGGCGAGGCGTCGGGGTATTATCAAGCAGCTTTGAGGGCCGGCTCAGCTTTTATACCTTCGTTTGGGCTGTGGTTCTTGGGCTTTACGAATTTCACCGTCGTCTTCATGCTCGTGGCGGTAGGTGGCATACTCGCTGCGATATCCATGTCCGCCGTAAGAGTTCCAACTAATGCTTCAGACGCTCCGCAAGCTAAGCGCCCCGTCAGCGCATTAGTTGATAAAGGGGCGTTGCTACCGTCCACACTGATCGCTCTGTTCATCGTCACAGGTTCTGCGACGACTTCGTTTCTCCCTCTGTTCGCCCGGGAACGAGGCATCGATAATGTCGCCATAGTCTTCTTGGTCACTGGCATCATAGGGCTTACGGCCGCGGCTACTTTAGGAGGACTTTCGGACCGTATTGGGAGGCCGGTAAGCGTAGCTTTGTCCTTCTTAACCGGCCTAATTGGGTTACTTATTCTCAGCCAGGCAACGAACATCTATATACTCGTCTTAGGCGGGTCCGCGTATTCGATTGCGAGCGCGACTCTGCTATCGGCGCTGATGGCGATGGTGATGGACTTCTCGCAACCTGGTAGGCGCGGGGCGGCCCAGGCCACTTTTGCCGCCGCGATCCAACTAGGCTCGACCGTCGGGTCGCTTACGACCGGCCTTCTAATCGATCTCATCGGTTACTCGTCCCTTTATTACGTTTCCCTTCTCCCTATTTGCGTCGGCCTGGTAGTGCTTGGTTTGAACTGGCGGCCGGCCGCGGCCGCAGGGCGTGAACCCGAAAGCCTTGCGCAAACGTAATGTAATTGAATTGCAAGCCGTTCAGCGCCTTAAATAAATGCTACGGACGATATAATAAATATACGAATTGACTATTTGGTCTATGGAGGAGGTGGAAACATGGCGAGATACCTGGTAGTAGCGCATCAGACGGCTGAAAGCCCTGAACTTGTGAGCAAGTTGCGCGAATTAGCCAACGATGATACCTCAGCAGAGTTCGTTCTAGTTGTTCCCATTACTCCAGTGGAGCATCTTTTAACATGGACGCATGGAGAGAGCGCGCAAGTAGCCCAAGAAAGAGCCGATGCAGCAAAAGAGTCCTTAACCCAAGCTGGTTTGAAGGTTACAAGGGCTTCTAAGGGCGACCAAGTGCCCACCAGCGCTATCGATGATGAACTTCTCGACCACCCCAACCACTATGATGCCATCGTAATCTGCACATTCCCCTTAGGCATTTCCCGCTGGCTGGAGATGGGCACTCTAACGATCGCCAAAGACAAGTACGGGATACCGGTTACGCATATCGTCGCAGAGAGACCAAAAGTTTCGAAGAGCTAGAGACCGGGAAGCTTATCTACCGGAGTCCTGGAATCGCTCGTAGGCGACGTCTGTCTTGGCGCTCATCAGGAAATCGTTGCGGTGGAGGCCTCGGATCTTATGCGTCCACCACGCCACCTTAACTCTCGCCCACTCAGTTACAAGCCGTGGATGATGACCTTCGTCCTCAGCTATAGCGCCGACAGCATTGGTAAACTCTAACGCCTCCGCGAAGTTGCGGAAGCGAAAGCTGCGCTCGATCTTTTTGATGTCATCCTCGATCCTTAATTCCCATAACGGCACCTGAGGCAGGAGTTCTTCCATCTCTTCATCGGTCACTTGGGGAGAATCGGCACGGCAGGCGACGCATTTCTCTTGAGCAAGATCTAACATAAAAAACGCCTCCTAAATTAGGACGGCAGCGGCTAATTAGACGCTCTTCAGCTTCGCTGGCTCGTCGTCCAACAGCCCGGCCTGTTTCGCGGACTTCACGAAGACCTGCCCCACAAGTGCTGCCCGGTGCTGGGGGATGCTGTAAGCAGACGTGAGCAGATCCGTCAATTGCTCTTGCGTTGGTATGTCGCCACCCTGAGTGGTTAAATTTTGATACAGCGCCCGGTAAAGCGGGATGGTAAAAAACGCTTCCTGGAGCGTCTTCTCGCTATCGGCAGTATCGGCGTTCCCACCTACGATGTTGCGCGCGAGGGGAGTAGTGGCGATACTACAACTAGTAGTGCCGAGCAGTCCGAAGAAGCGGGCTGCGTTGACTTTCGATAACTGAGTGCCGCCCAGTGTAGCGCCGCCGCTGAGCAAATCGAGCAGCTCTTCTGTAGTCCATTCGCCGCCGTGCTGTTGTACCAAACGGGCGATTTCGATCGAAGTCTCAAGGTCGAATAGTGGGTAGTGATTATCGATTCTTTGCGATGCTCGCTCTGTCGTCAACGCTCACCCCTCATCCGCGAATATTCATTCCTACGCTATTATAGTCAAACTACGAAGTTTCCAACAGCCGTTTCAAAAACTTAACGACTCGCAAAATAAGCTAAAGCGACCCGCACTCTCTCCTCGATTGGAGTATCCTGCGGCAGTTCCAGTTTGCCAGCAGCCTCTTGGGCCTCCACCCGCGTATAGCCCAGGGCCATCAGTGCCGCGAGTACGTCGTCGCTGGCGGCGTTTTGCGTCGGTTGCAGGATGAGGTAATCGCGTAGCTTATCCTTAAGCTCCAAGACCAAGCGCTCCGCCGTGCGCCGTCCAACCCCCGACACAGCGGTGAGGCGTTGCACGTCTCCATGGGCAATACTCGCGGCTAGCTCGTCCGTGCGCGCCGCAGACAGCAGAGCTATCGCCACCTTTGGCCCCACACCAGAAACGGCTATAAGCATCTCAAACATGGCCAGCTCTTCGACCGTAGCGAAGCCGTATAAGGCAAGGTCGTCTTCGCGTACGGCGAGATGCGTGTGCAGGGCCACGCGCTCGCCGGGGACGCCGATCGCCGTCAGCGTAGAAGCAGAGGTGCCGATCCTGAATCCAACTCCCCCAACATCGACGACGAGCCAGTCCGTCCCGCGGTCCTCGATGGTGCCGCGGACATGAGCGAGCAGGCTCATGTCTTCGTCCGCGCTTTTATAAGCTTCTGAGCGGTTCGTTTGAAGATGTGGCCGAGGGCGATAGAAATGGCATCCGTGGCGTCCGCTGATGGGGGAAGCGTCTCCACTGAGAGGTGAAGTTGCACCATCTGTTGCACCTGCTGCTTGGAAGCCCCCCCAGACCCGGCAACCGCCAGCTTAACCTCGGCGGGCTTATACAGAAATACAGGGAGGTCAGACTGGGCAGCAGCCAATATAGCGACCGCTCGCGCTTCGCCGATAGCCACTGCGGCCTGCTTATTGCCGAAGACGAAATCTTCAAGGGCGACCTCGCTGGGTCGCCATTTTGCAACGATCGCCTTTAATTCGTTGTGGACGTGTAGGAGCTTTTTGGGATGGCCATCGCTCGTCGCGTTGTAATGACATCGGGACGACAGCAATGATAAGTTTTCGCCTTGCTGTTCTACTAGGGCATACCCGGTCGCCTGTGTCCCGGGGTCAATGCCTAGAACAACGAGGCTTTCCTCAGGATTATCGTGTAGCGTAGGCAGCAAGTACTTCGTCTGGGAACTCGGCGTTCGAGTGCACGCGTTGAACGTCGTCCAAGTCTTCGAGACGGTCGAGCAACCGTAGCGCGGATTCCGCCTCCTTAGCGGCGAGGGGGACGGTGGTCTTCGGCACCATCGTCACTTCGGCCGAAGCCGGCTCTATGCCGATTTCCGCGAGCGTGCGGCGCGCCTGCTCGAAATTTTCCGGCAGCGTTATGATCTCGATGCGATCGTCATCGACCTGCACATCCTCCGCGCCGGCGTCTATAGCCTGCAGGGCAAGCTCATCGGCGTCCACATGTCCACCCTCGACCATGATCATACCTTTGGACTCGAACACCCAAGCTACGGAGCCGTTCTCTGCCAACGTGCCGCCGGCACGGGAGAGCGTAGCGCGCAGCTCCGAAACCGTGCGGTTACGGTTGTCCGTGACCACTTCCATGAGAATCGCAACGCCATTTGGCCCGTAAGCTTCGTAAGTGGCCTCAATCAATTCCGTGCCGTCGTCGAGTTGACCGGAACCGCGCTTGATCGCTCGCTCTATGGTGTCGAGCGGCATGTTAGATTCGCGGGCCTTCTGGACGGCCAGCCGCAAACGGGCGTTACCTTCGGGGTCGCCACCGCCTTGGCGGGCAGCCACAGTTATTTCACGGCCTAGTTTCGTGAAAACTTGGCCCCTTTTTGCATCGGCCGCTCCCTTTTGCCGTTTGATCTGCGACCAGTGCGAATGGCCACCCATAGACTCCTCCTTACGGTTCTGCCAGCATTTTAGCATCCGTGTTGTTGGCGGGTCAAAAGCAGACATATCATTGCGACTGTTATCCGCGACGTCGGAGGGGTGGAGTAGACGAGCTACAGGATCTTCAGTAATACTCCTCCGACGAATGTTATAATTGAAGGAGTGACTATGAAACAGGCGGTTCATTATGCTAAGACTGCGCTGCGATTAATCAGCTCGTTTGTTGTTACGTTGGCGCATGTCCTTCTCGCATCACTTTCTTGGGCATTATCGGCGGTGTCATGGCGTCAGAAGTACGAGCATGACGCGCTATATGGCGCAATAGCGCCTGAACGAGACTTACATCTGATACGCGAAGTCCAGCGCGAACGCGAGGCGAGCGTCCGTTGGAACTTCCACTTCTGGCGAAAGCATTAGCTCTCGCCCAGCGTAACGTTATCGATCAGCCGCGTCTTTCCGAAATAGACTGCCAGACTTGCTAACGCAGGACGATCAGTCCCGATCGTTTCTAGCTCTTCTAATGTCTCAGCATCAGCGATGCTTACGTAATCCACTCGTGCCGATAGTTCTTGGGCGATGATACTTTCGATCGCTCTTCGAAGCCCGCTTGCATCCCTTATGCCGTCCTCGTACATCTGCTCGCATGAGACGAGATCTCTGTACAGCACAACAGCGGCGCGTCTCTCCTCCGACGATAGATACGCATTACGGCTGCTCATCGCCAGGCCATCGGCTTCACGTACGGTGGACATCGGGACGATCTCAACGCTCATATTGAGGTCGCGTACCATCTTCTGAATGACGACGAGCTGCTGCGCATCCTTGCGGCCGAAATATGCTTTCTGGGGCTGAACAATGTTTAATAGTTTGGCGACAACCGTTGCCACGCCTTTGAAGTGGCCGGGACGTGAAGCGCCTTCGAGCCGTTCGGTTACGTCATCCATCACAACCCACGTCGCAAAACCTTCCGGATATATTTCGCTAGCGTCGGGTATGAAGACAACGTCGACGCCTTCTTCTCGGAGAAGACCCAAGTCTTGGTCGAGTGGTCTGGGATAGTGAGACAGGTCTTCGTGCGGTGCAAACTGGGTCGGGTTTACGAAAATGCTTGCGATTACGGCGTCGTTATCGGTACGAGCGCGCCGCACAAGCGAGAGATGGCCTTCGTGGAGCGCGCCCATAGTTGGCACAAAGCCCACGCTGCCGGTCATTTGACGGCGCAGCGCGCTCATCTCGTCTATTGTTTTTGCTACTTTCATCAGCTTGCTTCCCGCTCACCCTGAGCTTGTCGAAGGGCAAGCATGGGAAAGCCGCGCTCACGGTGAACCTGTCGAACTATGAGCGGACATATATCAAGACGTTGTCTGAAAAAGTTCGGCGAGTGTCGCTTCGTCCATCGCGTAACTCTCTTGCTCAGTGGGAAAGCTGCCCTGTTGGACTTCGGCGATATACTGCCGCGTCGCCTCGGTAATCTGGCGTCCGATTTCGGCGAAATGCTTGGCATGCTTCGGCGTGAAGTCGGGGTACATGCCGAGAAAGTCGTGGAACACCTGCACCTGACCATCGCAGTCTGGCCCTGCGCCTATGCCTATGGTTGGGATCGCTAGTCGTTCGCTGATGAGTTTCGAGAGTGCAGCGGGCACCAATTCTAAGACGACTGCATATGCTCCGGCCTGCTCTAGAGCGATAGCATCGTTCATCAAACGTACAGCCGCGGCCGGCGTCTTGCCCCGTACCTTGTAGCCGCCGATCTGATTGATGGACTGCGGTGTTAGGCCGATGTGTCCCATCACCGGTATGCCAGCCTGCACGAGCCTCGCGACCGTCTCGGCCATCGCAGCGCCGCCCTCAACTTTGACCGACATAGCGCCACCCTCCTGAAGGGCCCGTCCGGCATTTCGAAGAGCATCTTCGATGCTGGCTTGATAAGTCATGAACGGCATATCGAGGACGACGTGCGCTCGCTGTGTGCCGCGGACTACGGCGCGCGTGTGGTGGAGCATGTCGTCCATCGTCACCGGCAGGGTCGAATCGTAGCCGAGCATCACCATGCCGAGGCTATCGCCGACCAGAATGATGGGGACGCCGGCCTTGTCTAGCAGCTTCGCCGACGAATAATCGTACGCGGTGAGCATAGCGATCTTCTCTCCTCGTCCCTTCATCGCTTTTAAGTCATGTACCGATACCCGTGCCATACCCGCACCCTCCTAAACCGCGATCTCGTGGCCGATCCTTGCCACGCGGTTGTTTTCGTCGACGTAGACAAGGTTCGGTCTCGATGAGCGAGCCGTCTCTTCGTCTACCGTCTGGTAAGCGAGGACGATCACGATATCGCCTTCGTGGACCAGGTGGGCAGCAGCGCCGTTGATGCAGACGTCGCCGTAGCCTCGGCGTCCTTCGATGGCATAGGTCATCAGGCGAGCGCCGTTGGCGATGTCCAACACGTGCACCATTTCATAAGGCAGGATATCAGCCGCCTCCATAAGTTCGGGGTCAAGCGTGATGCTGCCCTCGTAATTGAGGTTCGCTTCCGTCACGCGAGCCCGGTGTATCTTGCTCTTTAACATCGTCCTCAAATTACATCATCCCCTTTGCCGGCCGTAACCAGGCTTTGTTTTTTCGTTAGCGTCTGGCATAAAGTGTCTGCCGCATCAGGCTTTAGCTGCCTTTCGCCTGCGCTACCGGAATCGTCTGTAGTGCCAATTGGCGATAGACGCATACGAGTTCGGGAGCGTGCTCTCGAAGCGCATCGAGATGCGCTTGTACCGTCGCGACATCACCGCGGGCGACCGGGCCGGTCAGCGCGTCCGGTAGGCCCTGCGTTTCAATGTTGTTTACCGTACCTTTGAGCAGTGGCAAAAGCGCTCGCACGGCTATATCGGGCTGCACTCCAAAAGTGCGCCACAGGTCGACGGCCGCGCTCATCAGCGTAACGGTGTAGTTGCTGACCACCACCGCTGCGGCGTGGTAGAGGGCCTTGTCCTCAGACCGCAGCACAATCCAACGCCCGCCGAGCGCTTCGGCAACCAGCTTTAACCGTTCTACCGCCGCGGGATCGCCCTCTATAGCAAACGTTGTACCCGGGAGATTAGTAAGCGCTTGTTCGGGCTCCGCAAAAGTCTGGAGCGGATGAAAACTGGCGACGTAGGCGCCAGCCTGCTTCGCCGCCGAAAGCGCTTCCGACGTAGCCGCGCCGCTCGTATGCGTGGCGATCTGTCCCGGCCGCCAGCGTACCGATTGCGCTACTTCAACGATCGCTTGGTCGCCGGTTGTGATGAATACCATATCGACCGCATCAGCGACACTTTGCGGATCAGCGTATGCTTGGCAGCCTGGCAGAGCTTCGGCAAGTCGCTGCGCTGAGCCGAAGTTTCGGCTCGCGATAGCTGCAACCGGATAGCCGGCCTGTTGGAGAGCGCGTGCTAACGTGGTGCCCACCACCCCCGCACCGATAAAGCCTACGCTTAACTTACTTTGCATCGTTTCCAAAAACTAAGCGCCCTCTCGGAATATCCGAGAGGGCGCGATTTCGCTCTTTATGCACCGTCTCGGTCGGACTCCGATCCAAGCGGACTTATTTACGATCTTCGGTTTTATTTCTTCGCTCGACGCCTCACGGTCGTCGGCACCTTTAGTCTATCAGAAACAAGAGCGTTGTCAATGTTGCCAGATATGCCGAGTAATGACATAGTGACGGTCATTTCTGGCAGTTCGGGCAGAAGTGGGTACTGCGGCCACCGATTTTGATACGCTGGACCGGCGTTTCGCAACGGTAGCACGGCTGCCCCGTACGCTGGAAAACATATACGCGGTGTTGATGTTCGCCCGGCGAGCCGTCGAGGTTGATATGGTCTCGTAGTGTAGTGCCGAGGCTGCTGCCGCGGTCGTGCAGCCCCTCGGCCAAAGCCTCCAGGATACCCACGCGTAAGCGGCTAAGCTCCTCTAACGTTAAGCTATTCGCTGGGCGTTGCGGATGAACGCCCGCGAGAAACAGCGATTCGTCGCTATACAGATTGCCCAGCCCGGCGATGACCGTCTGATCGAGGAGCGTAGCCTTGATCGGCGCTTTTCTTCCCTGGAACGCTTCGGCGAGCGTCTCGACCGTGAAGCCTTCGTCGAGCGGCTCCGGGCCGAGAACGGACGTTATCTCACTTGGGTCATCGACCAGCCACAGACGCCCAAACTTGCGCAAGTCCACAAAGCGGAGCTCGAAGCCGTCGTCGAGCGTAAACACCATACGCGTGAAAGCATCGGGCAGAGCATCGACCGGGCGGTAGAGCAGATTTCCGGACATGCGTCGGTGCAAGAGCATATAGCCTTGACCATCGCTTAGCTCGAAAATGAGAATCTTTCCGCGCCGTGACATCGACTCCAACCGCGCGCCACATACATGTTCACGTAATTCCTCGAACGGGCACTGCACCAGGCGCGGCGCGTCCGGCGATACCCAAACATTGGTGATGGTCCGACCGAGGACGGTCCGTTCTAAGTCGCGGCGAAGGGTTTCGACCTCCGGGAGTTCAGGCATTTTCTGCTTCAAAAAAGGGCAAGCCCGGCGATTGGCTTATCTCTTTAATACGTCTTTCGGCGATAGCAATATAATCGCTATCGATCTCATAGCCGACAAAGTGATGGCCCGCCTTCACGGCCGCCACGGCTGACGTGCCGCTGCCCATGAAGGGGTCGAGCACCACTTCACCTTCGAAAGTATAGAGTTGGATCAGCCGATACGGCAGGTCAACTGGAAACGGGGCAGGGTGTCCAACTCTTTTAGCTTGTTCGGCAGGAAAATCCCACACCGTGGAAATGCCGATGTCCTCATGGGTTCCTACTACTTTCCAAACACTTTTTGTATCTTGCAAAAAGCCATCGCGTTCAATAGTGCTGACCCTTTTCTCTGGATTTGGCCTTGTGAAGCTCTGTTTACAAAAAATCAATATATATTCATGAGTATCACGTAGGGTGGGGTTCGTAGGGGACATCCAACTTCCCCAGGCTGTGGATGGGCTGGCACTGGAGCCTTTCTCCCAAATCACTTCGCCTCGCATAAGAAAGTCTAAACTTAACATGTCTTGGATAACGAAGGCATGCAAAGGTAAATAAGGTCGCCTACCAAGATTGGCTATATTAATGCATGCTCGACCGCCTGGAACTAAAACTCGGTACACCTCCGCCATTACCCGCTTTAGGAACGCCCGATACTCATCAAGGCTCAGATCCTCATCGTAGTCCTTACCGACGTTATAGGGTGGCGAAGTTACCATCAAATGCACGCTGCTGTCGGGTAATTCGTCCATTGATTCCGCGCTCTTATTAAGCACGTTATCGAGAATATCGTAGGGGACTTCTTTCTCGTCCCAGAGAGGTAATTTCTCTTGTGGAAGTCCCTCATAAAGACGGCGACCGTAGTATAAAGAGGAGTCGTGGGCGATCCGGCCAGCAGCACCAAAAGAGCTGGTTTTTGTGCCCCTTTTCTTACGCTTTTTTTCGTTTGCCACTTCGGCCCTTTACCTCTCCCAATATTCTAGCCAACGTCTGTAAGGATCGAAGGTTTGTCCTCGGCTCCAGCCGATGTCGATCTTATAAATTCGTTCCCAGTAGGCCAACATGGTCCTCAAAGCCAATCTTGAAATCTCCACTCCTCTGGGATTAGTGCCCCTTTTTGGCTTCCTCAGGTACGCTTCTCTACCCAGCCTGGAGAACACTTCTCTTTGCACATCCAAAGGAATTAGGAAGATGCCTCCGGAGCCGTTCCATACTATTCGCACGAGAAGCATATCACTCATAGGTTTATAAGAACTGCAAAAATCATCGACTTGTTGCCAATCCGGTTGTCCAGATTGCTTTGACACTGCCGAGTGCGGTGGCTGATTTAACAGTAAACGTCTTAATAGAAACTGGATTACCAAAAAGTCTGGCATCTACATCAGGCTCTATGATGGAGTCGGTTTGAACATTGAGTTCGCCGAACTTATACATTAGCAGTGCTATAAGAATTTGTTCCCGCGCAGATCCTACGTTCATGCCGACTTTGTTACCGCGCGAGTTCTCTAACTCGGCTAAATAGAAGAGGCTTGGAAGCTTCTCTTGAATTTTTTGAACAAGTTTAACGTCGTTAAAAAGTTCAACAAGGCGGCTGCTCACTTATAGGATCCCAGGGTTATTCCATGTCGGCCCAGTTTTTGCCGACCTTCAAGTCTACCTTGAGGGGGACTTTAAGCTTCATCGACTCAGGCATTATCTTCAGTGCCATGTCCTTCATCTCTTCGAGTTCGTCCTTCGGACATTCGAACATCAGCTCGTCGTGGACTTGGAGGATCATACGGCTGCGCAGCTTCCGTTTCTCGATCTCCGCATCGATGTCGTTCATCGCGATCTTGATAATGTCCGCCGCCGTCCCTTGCACAGGCATGTTTATAGCCGCGCGTTCGGCCTCAGAGCGAATGGTGCCATTCGTCGAGTTGATCTCCGGCAGATAGCGCCTTCGTCCAAGCAGCGTTTCAGCGTAGCCGAACTCGCGCGTTCGCTTTTTCGTCTCTTCGATGTACTGAAGGATGCCCGGGTACTTGGCGAAGTACGTCTTGATGAAGTTCGAGGCCTCCTCGTGCGATATCTTCTCCCGCACCGAAAGACCGTACGGCGATAGGCCGTAGAGGACGCCGAAGTTGAAGACCTTGGCCCGCCGCCTCATGTCGGACGTGACCCCACTCGGTGCGACGTTGAAGACCTGCGAAGCCGTCGTTCTGTGGATGTCTTCGTCGTTCATGAAGGCGTCCAGCAGGGCGGGGTCTTCAGTGATGTGAGCCGTTATGCGTAGTTCGATCTGCGAATAATCCGCCGATAGAAGGTAGGGGTCCGGCTCGACGTGCCGGGCGATGAAAGCGCGTCGCACTTGACCGCCTAGCTCTGTACGCACCGGAATATTCTGCAAATTGGGGTTGTTCGAAGACAGCCGGCCCGTGATAGCGACGGTCTGATTCAGATCGGTGTGGACGCGGCCCGTACGCTCATTGATCAGGCCGGGCAGCGCGTCGACATACGTCGACTTGATCTTCGTAAGCTGTCGCCACACGAGAATCATGTCGATGATGGGATGGACGTCGCGGAGCATTTCGATCGACTGGGCGTCGGTGGAGTAGCCCATCTTCGTGCGCTTGGTCTTATTCAGATTCAGTTCATCGAAAAGCACGCTGCTGAGCTGCTGCGGCGAGCCGATGTTAAAGTGACGCCCGGCGCTATCGTAGATCTGCTCCTCGATGGTCGCGATCTGTTCGGCGAGCATCTGCGACATATCGCGCAGCGCAGTCACGTCCACCGCTACGCCTGCGAGTTCCATCCTGGCTAGGACGGGAACGAGCGGCATCTCCACTTCTCTGAAGAGCCGCAGAAGGTTCTTCTGCGCGAGTTCTTCCTCGAGCAGCGGTTGCATTCGGAGCGTCATGTCAGCGTCCGCACAAGAATAGTCAGCGGCCTTCTCAAGTTCCACTTGGGCCATCGTAAGCTGGTTGCGGCCCGTGCCGATGAGGTCGGCTATCGGCGTCATTTCGATTCCTAGTCGCTTGGAGGCCTGCCATTTCAGGCTCAGCGCGCCCTCACCCGGGCGATGACTTCCCCCGCCATCGCCGAGAAGGAAGCAGGCGATCATCGTATCGAAGGCAAGGTTCTGCGTCCAAACGCCCTCTTTCGCCAAAACCAGGACGTCGTACTTGCCGTTGTGGGCGATCTTCTCGATAGCAGGGTCTTCAAAGAAGGGGCGTAGCTTCTCAATCACAAACTCCATCGGTAGTTGAACACCGTCGAGCAGCGATCCGACGTGGCCCACGGGAATGTAGAACGCTTCGCCTGGCTCGAGCGAGATCGATATGCCGACCGGGCGCGCTCGCATGGCGCTTAGGTCGGTCGTCTCCGTATCGAAAGCGAAGGTCTTGGCATTGGAAAGACGGCCCACCAACTCTGACAGCGCCTGTTCATCGCGGATGATGTGATAGGAGACGTCTTCTTTAGAGACGGGCCGGATGTTCATCTGCATGATGTTGCGGGTATCCGGCAGGCGCGGCGCGAGGCTCACGAATTCGAGTTCGCGGAACAGCTTTAACGCCTTCTCCCGGTCGTAGTACTCGAAGCGGCTGACCTCCAGGTCCAAATCGATAGGAAGGTCCGTCACGATGGTGGCCATCTCTTTGCTATGGCGCGCCTGCTGTTCGTAAGTCTGAAGAAGGGCACGCATTTTGACCGGCTCGACCTCATCGATACGCTCGAACAAGCTTTCGATGCTGCCAAACTGCTGGATAAGCTTCACAGCGGTCTTATCCCCGATGCCGGGGACGCCCGGTATATTGTCGCTGGTGTCGCCTTTGAGGCCCTTCAAGTCCGGTATCTGGTGTGGCCAAACGCCGTAGCGCTCGCGGACGCCATCGACGTCGTACATGACCTTATCGCGCTGATAGGGGCGGTACATCATCAGCATCACGCCTGGTTGCGCGATCTGGGTCATATCGCTATCTAGGGTAATTACGTAAGTCTGAATGCCGCGTTCCGCCGCCTGTTTGGCCAGCGTGCCCAACGTGTCGTCAGCCTCATAGCCGGCCTGTTCGTAGATAGGGATGCCGAAGGCGTCGATGATATCGCGACAGCGCTTCATCTGCTTCCTCAGTTCGTCCGGCATCTCGACGCGGGTCGCCTTGTAGGTGGCGTCTCGCTCGTGGCGGAACGTCGGCGACGGATGATCGAGCGCAACAGCAACGTGAGTCGGGCTTAGCTCGTTGAGTACGCTCAACAACGTATTGCTGAAGCCGTAGACGGCCGTGACCTGTTCGCCCGTCTTGCGCACAGTGAGCGGCTCTTTCAGGCCGTGGTAAGCGCGGTGGATGATGCTGTGGCCGTCGATGAGGACGAGTCGTTCGTTGCTCACGGAGCGATTATAGCATTCCGCAGCCTCCCCCACTATGGTCAAAGTTCTCCAAAGCCCATTCAGCCAGAGTATAGTGCGTGCTATAATTCACTTGCGTCTCAAACAGAGGCGTAACTTTTGACGTTAAGGCGCCTCTTCTAAGTAAATGGACAGCAACGAAATCAGAGAGAATTTTTTGCGCTTTTTTGAGGAGCGCGGCCACCAGCGCCTCGCGAGCTGGCCGCTTGTCCCATACGGCGATCCTACGATGCTCTTCACCACCGCCGGCATGGTGCAGTTCAAGCGCTATTTTATGGGCGAAGGAGAACCGCCGAGCCACCGCTTGACCACCGTCCAGAAGTGCTTTCGCACCAGCGACATCGACTCCGTAGGCGACCCGAGCCACCTCACCTTCTTCGAGATGCTCGGCAACTTCAGCGTTGGCGACTATTTCAAAGCAGAGGTCGTGCCCTGGGCGTGGGAGTACGTCACCAGAGTCTTGCAGCTGCCCGAAGAGCGCCTTTGGACAGCTGTCTACCTCGACGATGACGAGGCCTTCGACCTCTGGAAGAAGCTTGGCGTACTGGAGCAACGGATCATGCGCTATGGCGAGGAAAGTAACTACTGGTTCTCGGGGCCGGTCGGCCCCTGCGGCCCGTGTAGCGAACTACATTACGACTTCGGCCCTACGCCTGGCTGTCCGGAATGCGAAGCCGGCACGTGCCACCCGGAGGTCGAGTGCGGGCGCTTCCTCGAGATCTGGAACTTAGTGTTCATGTCCTTCTATCAGAACGAAGATGGCACGCGTACTCCGCTGCCCCAGAGGAACATCGATACCGGCGCCGGCCTAGAGCGGCTGGCAGTCGTCACGCTGCATAACGAGATAGGCCGAAAACCTAGCGTTTACGACACAGATGTCTTTTCTCCTGCGCTTCGTAAAGTCGAAGAGCTTTCCGGGCGTAAATATGGCGAAGACGCTTCGGCAGACCGCTCGATGCGGATAGTTGCCGAGCATGCCCGCGCTTCGGCGTTCCTAACCGCCAACGGCGTCCTACCGTCGAACGAAGGTAGGGGATACGTGTTGCGGCGCATCCTGCGCCGTGCCGTGTACTTTGGTCAGGATATCGGCTTCCCTCAGGATGCCCTATCAGAAGTCCAGAAGGTCATCATCGAGAAGATGGGACAACAGTATCCTGAGCTTCTCAACCAGCAAGACCTAATCCTACGCGTCGCCCAGACCGAGGAAGAGAAATTCCGTAGCGCGGTGCGGACGGGCACTCAGATCCTGCAAGCCCAGGCTTTCGCTCCACGGGAATGGTTTAAGTCTCTGAACGCCATGCTCATCGATGACCTCTCCAGGCTTAAAGAGCAGATCGCGAGTGCCACGGACCGCGAAGATCGATGGCGTGAAGCCGTCGAGCGCATCTCTCGCTGGCGGCAGTCCGAAGTAGTGGAGGCAATGCCCGACGAGTACACCTTATATAGCCTTCCTCTGTGGGAAGCAACGATGGATGGCATCACCGGCGATTCAAAATTGAACGAAGTCACCTCGAACCTAAGCTACCTTCCGGAAAGCGAACGAGTGTCATTTCTCGACGATCTGATATCTGCGATCGAATCATGGCAATCGACTTTGACGGGGCGAGAGGTGTTCATTCTCTCTGATACGCACGGCGTCCCGAAGGACTTAACCGCCGAGATCGCCGAAGAGCACGGCTTCGGCATCGATAATGAAGGCTTCGAACGGTCTATGGAAGAACAGCGCGAACGCGCTCGCTCGGCCGCTCGCTTCGGTTCGCCGACCTCAGATGAATCTCATGTCCGTGGCGAAGACGGCGAAACGCCCTTCGTGGGCTACGAAACGCTTAGCTCAAAAACGACGGTCGTGGCGATAAACCGCAACGGTATTAACATCGATGTTGCTCAGGCAGGAGATGAAGGGACTATCGTGCTTCGCGAGACGCCTTTCTATTCTGAAGGCGGTGGTCAGGTAGCTGACGTTGGTGAAATCGTCAGCGCGAACGGCCGCGTACGAGTAACCGATACGCAACACTCTACGGATCGAACAATAGTGCATCAGGGTCGGGTCGTAGAAGGCCGTATCGCCGTCGGCGAGGCCGTCACTGCCCAGGTCGATCCGGAGCACCGTTATAACGTGAGGCGCAACCATACGGCCACGCACTTGCTCCACGCCGCCCTGCGGCAGGTGT
>WHTN01000055.1 GCA_009377715.1 Dehalococcoidia bacterium
AGGTTCGACATGTCCATGAGCATACATGGACTGTCGGATTTCTACGGCAACATTCCGGAAGCGGGCTTCGCGTAAGGTTAAGCCAAATTCTTCACCGTAATCGAACGGGCGGAGATTGCTTCGGCCACCTTCAGTGGCCTCGCAATGACGATCATCCACTTTTGTTCGTCTTTTAACGCTTGCAGAGGAACGACAAGTGGAGGGCAGGCCGCGATAGGCGGCCTGCCCTCGCTTAGTCTAGCGTGTTATCTTACCGTGCGGAGCGCTGCTTGGTAGCAACACCAGCGCTAAACAACGTTACGGCAGACCCTATCAAGACCCACGGCATCACGCCCGCGCCGCCACCCGGTTCGCCGCCCATGCCGCTCGCAGGGGCGGCGAACCGGGGGCCGAGGCGTAGCCGCAGCGCTCGGAGATTGCGTCGCACCGGGGCCAGACGGTTGGGTCGTCGGGCTGCCGGTGGGGGCCTATGGTAGCGGTCGGCGTGGGCGTTGCCACCTGCTGGACGATCACTGTGCCGGCCTGACCGATACCACCGGCCGCGCCATGGAGATAGCAGAAGTAAGGGTACGTTCCAGGCGCCGTGAAGGTAAAGGAGAACGTTTCACCGGAACTCAGCAGGTCCGCAGGGGCGATCCCTGAGTCGAACACGCCTGTATCGCTGCTTACGGTGTGATTAGCCCCGCCGTTATTGACCCAAACCACCGTCGTACCCGCGTTCACCGTGATCGTTTCAGGGTTGTAGAAATTGTCGCCGATGGAGACGTTCGCCTGCTGAAGATTCGCCGAAGCATTTTCACCGTCGGTACCTGTGGCAATTACAAGAAGTGCCGCAGCTAAGGCGACCATAATGAACAAGAGTTTCCGCATTTTCCCCTCTCCGTTTTATAGACAGAGGGCGCCTATCGCGCCCCCTGTTTTGCTATAACTTTGCTCGTCTACTCGACTTCCATGTTCCAAACGATAGGAGTATCAGCGGTTACGTTCAAGACAACTACCTGCTCTACCTCTAGGCCGAGATCATTGAGGGCAGCCGGAGCGTCGGGGTCGAAGGCGGACCACTCTTTGCTAGCGTTGTCGAAAGAGTAGATGATGCTGATGTCGTCCAGCAAATCACCTAATGAAGTCTCTACATCCGTGGCGATGCCCGTGTAGGCCACGAAGTTGAAACCCGGGAGCAAAAGGACAGAACGCTCTATCATGGCGGGGGGCTCGTTGTCGATGCGGCTTACGATGCCGGCAAACAGTTCCGTCACGTAGAAAGCGCCGTCGTGGTAGGCCACGCTGATGGGACCGATTAAGCCGTCCATGACCACAACGTTACCACTTGGGGAGTACTGCATCAGGCGGCCGGGCGGTGGATTCTCTTCATCGGCAAGGTTTGTGCTGACTTCTACTGCGTAGTGCACGTTATTCTCATCGTGTGTTAGGTCCGTGGTGGCGGTGAGGCCTGTCATGAACGCAAACGTCTCGCCTTCCTCCAGCACGTCGCCATCCTCATCGAACATACCTGCCGCATAGGCGCCGCCTTGCGGGAAGGGGAAGCCGGTGAGGAAGACTGTGACGAGCAGGCCATCCGGATCGACCTCGATGCCGGTGGGCACCGGGTCCATGGTCGGCGGGCCAAAGTCGAGCGGGTTGTCGAATTCAGGCCATACGGCGTAGGTGGTGATGTCGCCTGTGTCCGGGTCAACTTTCAGCGTAGCGTTCGCGGCGGCATCGTTGACGTAAATCATGCCGTCCGTACCGATGACTAGGTCCCACGGGTTGGACTCGACGCCGTCCTGGTCCGGGTCGTTGGCGGCTTCGTAAGCGCCTAAGTCTGCGAGCGGGACAAAATCGCCATTAACGATACTACCTACCCAGCCAGTCGGGAATGGCTCAGCGTCCATGGCGTTAAGCACCCAGTAAGTGCCGTTAGCGTCTTCCACCGCCGCGATGGTGCCGAAAACGCCCTCCTCGCCGGGCTCTCCAGCCGAGATAGAGGGTAGACCGTCAGCGATGACGGTCATTTCGCCAGCGTCCATCGCATCGCCGTCGGCGTTAAGGTCGCGGGTGGCTAGTATCCTACCATCGTTAACCCCCGTACCACCCTCAGCGATCACGATGTCGCCATCGCTGTTCACAGTGACCTGGCCTGGGTTGTTGAGGTCCGCTACCCAAACTGTCTTTGTGGCTTCGGCAAGAACGTTTGGAGTTGAGGCATTTAGTGCCAATAACCCCACAAGAGCCGAAAATACTGCTAGGAATATGCCCAACGAAACTTTCAACGACTTTCTCCTTTCAATTTGGGGAACCTCAAATATTAAAAGGAGAAAGCACTATATCTGTCAATAGAGTTATGTCACGCAGTGAGGTTCACAAAGAAACAAGGCCGAAGGTTGTGCCTTCGGCCTTGTTGCAACCGTTGTTTTACTTGACCGCGAGCATCCGCTCCAGAGCGATGCGGGCATGGCGAGCGGTTTCGTCGTCGACTTTCACCTGGTTAACCACCTGACCGTCTACCAGCCGCTCTAGAACCCAGCATAGGTAGGCCGGGTGGATGCGATACATCGTCGAGCAGGGGCAGACCACCGGATCGAGGCAGAAGACTAGCTTGTCCGGGTTCTCATGCGCCAGGCGCGAGACCAGGTTGATCTCCGTACCTATCGCCCACTTGCTTCCGGCCGGTGAATCCGTGACCGCCTTGGCGATGACCTCGGTCGAGCCGTCTATATCGGCGGCCTCCACTACCTCCATCCGGCACTCTGGGTGGACAATGACTTTTATGTCTGGGTAATTACGCCGGGCGTCCTCGATCTGCTGAACGCTGAAGCGCTGGTGCACTGAGCAATGCCCCTTCCACAGAATAACCTTAGCCCGCTCCAACTGCTCCAGCGCGTTGCCGCCAAGCGATCCTACCGGCAAGTTGTAGTTCCACAAGACCATCTCATCCGGGCTTAGCCCGTGCTTGATACCGGTATTGCGACCGAGGTGCTGGTCCGGGAAGAAGAGGACACGCTTGCCTCGCTCGAAGGCCCACTCCATCACCTTCTTCGCATTCGAGGAGGTGCAAACGATGCCGCCATTACGACCGCAGAACGCCTTTAGCGTTGCCGCCGAGTTCATGTAAGTTATCGGGATAGTGTCTTTCGCTAGACCAGCCTCGTCTAGCTCATCCCAAGCGCTGTAGACGTCTTCGGGGTCGGCCATATCGGCCATCGAGCAACCGGCAGCCATATTCGGCAGCATAACGGTTTGGTGCGAACCGCTGAGGATATCGGCCGACTCTGCCATGAAGTGCACGCCACAGAAGACGATGTAATCGGCGTCGCTACGTTCGGCGGCGAGCTGCGATAGTTTAAAGGAGTCGCCTCGGAAATCGGCGAACTGCACGATGTCTTCGCGCTGGTAGTGGTGTCCCAAGATCACGAGCTTATTGCCCAGCTTCGCCTTGGCTGCGCCAACCCGCTCGATAATCTGCTCCGCAGTCAATTCCCAGTAATCAGCCGGGATGTCCTTCTGCCAGAAGGCGAAGGCCATCTCTTGATTTAGGGGCTTGGTCTCTACGGGCCGGTCGATTTCGCACTCGTTTGCTTCTGCTAGGATCAAGTTCTCATCGATAAAAGTCCGAGTCGCCATCTTCCGCCCTCCTTTCTCTACCTCAGTTAGTGTATTTACTACACGAACTCTTGCTTTAACAAAAGGTTAGCACGCTTATATAGTGTAGTCAAGACACTAAGGCACTTATTTACGAAAATTTAGAGAATTATGTGTTGGCGCTCTTTGAAGGCGTATAGGCGGGCTGGACGATGCGCTCCATCCGTTACATGACGCTCTGTGGCGGTCAAGAGTCCCAGCGATAACATCCGTTTCCGGAAGTTACGTTTGTCCAGTTTCCGGTTGAAGATCGATTCGTATACGCGTTGAAGCTGGCTTAGGGTAAAGTACTCCGGCAACAAGCTGTAAGCAACGTTAGTGTAATCGAGCTTGGCCTGGAGCCGGCGTAAGGCGTATTCGATGACTTGATCGTTATGAAACGCCAGCTGGGGTAGGCCGCGTACCGGATACCAGGCAGGACGCCAAGCCTCTCGGGGCGCTAGCTTCGCGTTCTGGTGGTGCACCAACGCGAAATATGCGACCGCGACGCCGTTACGTTCATCCAGATCGTGAAAGGTATAAAGCTGTTCCAGGTAGACGTCGCTGAGGCCGGTCTCGTCGCTAAGCTTACGTACCGCGGCCTCGTCCAAGTTTTCTCCGTTGGCTAAGAAACCACCGGGGATGGCCCAATGGCCTTCGAACGGAGGGGCGCTACGGTGGATGAGCAGCACCTGAAGTTCATCGCCTTTGATGGTGAAGATGACGACGAGCACGGCGAAGGACGGAGTAGATACCATTACAGCTCTTATAACAGAGTATCCGCCTGCGGGTTAAACCGACGGGAAGCTGCCTTAGTCTACCGGAGAGACGATATCGACTTGAGACCCTTGGAGCGACCAAGGGCTGGTGGCTTCTATCCTTACGTCGACCACTTCGCCGAAGTCAGCGTGGCCGCTAAAGTGTACGATCTTATTAGTACGAGAACGTCCCGTAAATTTCCCGTCCTTCTCGCCCTCCACCAGCACTTCTTGAACCGTACCGGCCAACGTGGCGTTAAGTTCCCTCGCGATACGCTCTTGAAGCTCCTCCACAGCGTGGAGCCGTTCCATCTTTACGGTTTGAGGCACGTCATCCTCGATCTTACGCCAGGCGATGGTGCCAGGACGCGGCGAGTAAGCCGCCACGTGCACTTTATCGAAGCGCAGTTCTTCTAATAGATCATGAGTGCTCTGGAAGTGCTGGTCGGTCTCGCCACAAAAGCCGACGATTACGTCTGTGCTGACGGAGCAATTCGGGACGATGTCCCGGATGCGCTCTACCCAATAACGGTACTCTTCGATCGTATAGCCGCGGCGCATCGTGCCAAGAATATCGTTATGTCCGGCCTGGACGGGGACGTTGAAGTGCTCGCACACTTTGGGCAGTTCGGCAACCGAACGAATGATGCGTTCGGTCATGTCCTTCGGGTAGGAGGTTAAGAAACGGATGCGCTTAATGCCATCGATATCATGGATGGCGTAGAAGAGATCGGCCAAATCTGTGCCATCGCCGAAGTCTTTGCCGTAGGCCTCCACCGTTTGGCCAAGAAGCGTCACTTCCGCTACGCCGCTTTCGGCTAGGTATTCGACCTCCCGCACGACATCATCTACCGGCCGGCTGCGCTCCCGCCCCCTACGATAAGGCACGATGCAGTAGGTGCAGAACTTATCGCAGCCGTGTATCACCGGCACGAAAGCGGTCGGACCAGTGGGCTCCGGAAAAGTGGCCGGCCAGAACTCGCCACCGAGATCGGCCTCAGGGGCTACAGCCGCCAGCACCTGCTCGAAGTCCTGCGGCTGAGCGAAAACGTCCACGAAGGGCAATCGCTGTCGCAACGCGTCCGTACGCGGGCCGACCATGCAGCCCATGACGGCAAGCTTGAGATCGCCGTTGCGTTGCTCCTTGAGCTTGCGCAGATAACCAAGATAGCTGTAGGCGCGGTCTTCGGCCTTCTGGCGGACTGCGCAGGTGTTGACGACGACAACATCGGCCTGCTCCGGCTGTTCGGTCGGCTCGTAGCCCAGCTTGTTGAAGCCAGCTGCAAGCTTGTCGGAGTCGGCTTCGTTCATCTGACAGCCGACGGTCCAAATATGATAACGCGTAGTCATTCGATTACTCACTTGAGACGATTGTAGCAAAAGCGGGCTGCCTGACTCAAGGACTGACACTTTTATGTTCAACCCGTATACTATTGCCGACAAGGTAATCTAATGTCAGACCATCCCCGATCAGAGGCGCCATTCTCAGAGCGGGCGCGCACCCAGGGCACAAGAGTCCAACTTGCCCTAATAACGACCCTTCAATACTTACCCCGAAAGTTCGGCCTTTCTCGCCGCGCCCTCATAATCGCCGGCATTCTTTTCATAGCGGCGATCATCGTCGTCATCTCCCTGCTGCCGGTGGTCTTCGGCGTGGACCAGGACGACCTGGAGACGCTCGGCTACCCTGGCGTTTTCCTGGCCAACTTCTTCGGAACGGCTACCGTCTTCGTGCCCGTACCGGGGTTAACTGCGGCTGGTCAGGCGTTGATCATCGTTCTGGCCGATAGACTTAACCCCTTAGCAGTAGCGCTTGTAGCGAGCCTCGGCATGACGACGGCGGAAACCACCGCCTATATCACAGGACGAGTCGGGCGCTCCCTGAGCGAGGAACGGCAGATCACCATCAAAGGACGCGTAGGCAGATTAATGCGAAGCGTAGTCCACTTCATCGACTGGTTGATGGCGCACTACGGCTTCCTTACGCTCTTAGTCCTTTCTGCCGTGCCGAACCCCTTCTTCGAGTTCGCCGGCATCACGGCCGGGGCGATCCGCATGAACTTCCTCCGGTTCATAATCCCCGTTGGCATCGGCAAGACCATCCGCGCCTTGATCCTAGCCTACGCAGGCGACGTATTCCTAAACTTCTAACTCCGCAGCACGGAATGAACGACGCCTACGATGGTAGCGTTTTGCTGCACCGGGATGATGAGCTAGTCGGCTAGCGCAACGTAAATTGCGGCGCTCGATGGAGACGTGTAGACCTCGAAGTCACCGGTATAAGCGCGCCGCAGACCAGATCGCCAGACTTCTTGCCACGTTTGCACAATAGCATTAGGCATCTCGCCGTTCGCCTGTACCACTGCATAAGCGCCGCTTGGCACGATTTTGTGCACAAGACCATCGAGCACGCTATCGGCGCCATCTACGCGATAGCCGAGCACAAACGTATACGGCTCCGTAATCGCCTTCGTAGTCCGTATAGAGGGCGATTATCTCATCGCTTACCTTATGGGGAATCTTGTCAGCGATAGTTTCTACGAAGAACCGCTCCCAGACGGCCGATCTCCTCTTGAGCTTTTGAGTTGTCGGTCCCGTAACGTAATCCCAACTACTTGGAATGAAGTCAGGGAAACGGTCTTATACTCCATGAAGCGATTCGCCTCGCGTGATTAAGCCGAGCGCGGCGTCTGATGCCGGAACAGCCAGGTCGCGATCGGCATCGATACCGCTATGATGCCTATAAACCAGATGAGCGATATCCAACCGTGGTTATCGACAGGCGTGCCGACCATCCAGGCACGCATAGCTTCGATCGCATGGGTTATCGGCTGGTTCTCGGCAAACACGCGTAGGGCCTTCGGCATACTGTCAGTCGGAACGTAGGCGCTGCTTAGAAAAGTGAGCGGCAAGATTAAGAGGAAGGCGAACCACTGCGCCGCCTCCAAGCTTTTTACTAGGAGCCCGAGGATCGCCGACATCCAGGAGATAGCGAGCGTAAACAGCAAAAGTAAGCCGAAGACTAAAGCCCATTCCACAATATTGGCGTTTGGGCGAAAGCCGACGGCGAAGGCGACCACGAACATTATGATCGCAGATATCGTATTTCGAGTGAGGTCAGCCACGATATGGCCGATCAAAAGAGCTGGGCTAAACATCGGTAGAGAACGGAACCTATCTACGATACCTCGCTGTAAATCGACGGCAAGGCCAATCGCCGTAGTGCTCGCTCCGAAAGCCGCTTGCTGCACCAAAACGCCGGCCGTCAGAAAATTTACGTAGCTCGTCTCGCCAGTATCGATCGCGCCACCGAAAACGTAACGGAACAGCAGCATGAACATGATCGGCTGTATGAGCACAGACAGCAGCTGATCGAGATTGCGGGTGATGTGCTTGAGGCTTCGCTTGATTAACACCCACGAGTCGTTTACCGCCCAGCCGAGCGGCGGGCGGTAAACGACTGTGCCGTCATGTGTAGAAACTACTGGCTCGTTCATCGTGCATCGACTCCAACAGCCTTGCCCTCTTCGTCTGCTTCCTTCACAGCCCCGTGACCGGTAAGAGCAAGGAAGACGTCATCAAGGGTGGGGCGTCGCAGAGAGAGGTCTTCGACTTCGATATCTGCATCATCCAATCGGTCGAGGATCTGCTTGAACTGCTTCATGCCTTGCTTTGAGACTAGGCTGATAGTGCGACTCTCAGGATCGGTGTGTAGCATCTCACCGTCGATCACCTGGCAAGCCCTTTCGAAATCAGCAGCCTGAGCTACCGTCAACTCAAGCCGTTCGCCGCCAACCTGCTGCTTTAGTTCGTCAGACGAACCTTCAGCGATGACCTTTCCCACATCGATGACAACGATACGATCGGCTAGCTGGTCGGCTTCGTCTAGGTACTGCGTCGTCAGAAGAATGGTCGTCCCGCCTGCGACGAGCTCCTTGATTATGTTCCACATCACCAAACGGCTTCTGGGATCGAGGCCGGTAGTAGGCTCGTCTAGAAAGAGGATAGGCGGCTTCGCCACCAGGCTGGCCGCAAGATCGAGGCGACGCCGCATGCCACCTGAATAGGTTTTGACCGGCCGCGCCGCCGCGTCAACCAACTCGAACTGCTCGAGCAATTCTTGGGAGCGGCTCCTGCTCTGCGCCAGGTTTAGGCGGTATAGCTGACCCATCATCTCTAAGTTTTCGAACCCAGTCAGGTACTCATCCACCGCGGCGAACTGTCCGGACAGGCCTATGGAAGCACGCACTTTATCGCCCTCGCGTACGACGTCATAGCCGTTGACCGTGATCTGACCGCTATCCGGAGGCAACAGCGTGCTCAGGATGCGGACGGTCGTGGTTTTGCCGGCGCCATTGGGGCCAAGGAGGGCGAAGACTGTACCTCGTCGAACCACAAAATCGATGCCTTCAAGGACGACTACGTCTTTAAATGATTTCCTTAAATCTTTTATAACGATTGCGTTTTCACTTACCATATCTTGCGCTAACAATCCTAACTGGCGGAGGGAATGGGATTCGAACCCATGATCCCGGTTTCCCAGGATAACCGCTTAGCAGGCGGCCGCACTAGACCTCTATGCGATCCCTCCGTCGATCATTCTACCAGCTAGCCAACAGCGCTTCAATTTTCTTGCATTAGACCACCAGGATAAGCAAAACCGCTCATGGTCCAACAGGTACATCCTGAGCAGAGTCGAAGGACTCACCATGAGCGGGATACAGAATACTTGTCGCGTATTACGTTATAAGCTGGAAGTGAAAGCTTAGCTGAGCGCCAGATGGATAGGTTCGTAGACCTTCTTCTTAAGCGCTTCACGCGGCGGGTCGATGTAGATAGCGCTCCAGCCGCAGGAATCTTCGCAGAGGCGGCAGCCGGTGCACTTGCTCTCGATGACCGTCGCGACGCCGAAGAAGTCGCCTACCTGCTCGCCGCTGGTGTCGAGATAGAGCGCCTCGAAGGGGCAGATCTTGATGCAGAGTTCGCAGCCGCTACCGATGCAGTTATCGTTAATGACGTGCGCGAGAGGGCGTTCTTTACGCGAGAAGTGATGGCAGACGTCGCCAACTTCGTCGAGGATAGCGGACGCGTCCTCCGGGCAGACAGCGCCGCAAGCGCCGCAGTCGATGCAGAGGACAGGATCGATGACGTGAAGCTTCGTCCGCTCGCCTGAGATGGCGTTCGTAGGACAACGGTTCGTACAAGCGGTACAGCCGATACAGGTCTCTATGATCCGGTACGACAAGCCTTCCTCCTCTAGAGTTCGACCTTTTTAGTATAGCCTATCGTTTTTTGACCGTCCACACTCGCGCCTCGGGCATGCTTTCCTTGGGCAGGTCTAAAGACCTGCAACTACGAACGCGTCCCCTACGATAACACCTGCCGCATCGTTATACCGATCTCCGCCGGGCTATCGCAGATCACGGCGCCAGCGCTGGCTAGCGCCTCCTTCTTGGCCGTCGCCGTGCCCGCCGCGCCTTCGATGATAGCGCCCGCGTGGCCCATCCGCCGGCCAGGTGGGGCGCTCGCGCCGGCGATGAAAGCTACGACGGGCTTGCTCATGCCGCTGTGAATGTACTCAGCAGCTTCCTGTTCGGCGCTGCCACCGATCTCGCCGATAAGTACGACTGCCTTCGTTTCAGGGTCTGCTTCGAACAAGCGTAACATCTCGACCGTGCGCGACCCGGCGATGGGGTCGCCGCCCACGCCGACGCAGGTGGACTGACCGATGCCATTAGCCGTTAGCTGGGCGACGGCCTCATAAACCAGCGTCCCGGAGCGGGAAACGACGCCTATACTCCCCGGCGTAAAAACGTCCGGCGGCATGATGCCGAGCCGGCAACGTGCGGACGTGGTCAGAATGCCCGGGCAGTTCGGCCCGATGAGCGTGACGCCGCTGCCACGCAGCGCCCGTTTCACGCGCATCATGTCGAGCACCGGTATGCCTTCGGTAATGCAGGCGATGACCTGAATGCCAGCGTCAGCCGATTCCAAGATTGCGTCGGCGGCGGCTGGCGGAGGGACGAAGATAACGCTGGCGTTGGCGCCGGTCGCCTGTATGCACTCGCGTACCGTATCGAAGACTGGCGCACCATGCACCTCCTGGCCGCCGCGCCCGGGCGTTACGCCACCGACCACATTCGTACCGTAGTCCATCGAGCGCTTGGTGTGATTGCTGCCCTCGCTGCCCGTAATGCCCTGCACCAGTAGGCGGGTCTCGCTACCAACTAAGATTCCCATGCCACTTATGTACCCTCTATGTGAGCTAAAACCAGACCTTCGGTTGCTGCCGCCTCACGAAGATTGTTATCCCAAGTCGAGAAGCTTACGTCGCTGTTAATCCTTTCACGCAGAGACAGCGCGGAGGCTAAATGGACCGCGTCATAGGCTCGCAATCCATGCTTCTCTGCTAGATTAGCAGCTAAAAGTACTAGGGTATCAGTGACTTCAAGCCGCAATATGCGATGCTGCCAATCAGCATTGAAGTCCTGCACAACAGCATCGTACATTTCTGCATTAACGAAATAGCCCTCTTTCTTCCTTCGCGCTAAAGCGGCGCGAACTTCAATATAAGCCACACGGGAAGCAAACAGGTTAGTGGCTTCTATACAAAGCCGGCGAACTTGTTCTGATTCCCAACCTGCTTGCCTATCGGCCCCTGCCACTGCGGGCTCCAGCACATAAAGTTTAGCGATACTCGAGGAATCTAAGTAAACGATCATCCTCTATCCTCAATAATCGCTTGCGATACCGTCTCGGAGTTTGGCTTGAGAACAAGCGGTTGTTTAGCTCCTGCGGGTTGACGTCCGGACCACGCCTCAGGTGCACCCTTCACCAGACCGCGGAGGAGCTTCTTCAAGGCGATCGTACGGCCCGCGCTGATGATCTCATCTTGTGGGCGCGTTGCCGAGGCACGATCAAATTCATTCAGGGCTTCCTCATAATCATCCTGATAAAGAAATTCGAGGCCAAGATTAAACCGCGCTTCGGCAAATTCAGGGACAATACTGATGGCTCGGGAGTACGCCTTCGAGGCTTCATCATAACGCTCCAGTTCCCAAAGAGTTACACCAAGGTTGTTGTACACCTCGTGTACGAAAGGCTCTAGCGAAGCAGCAATGTTGAACTCGTTGAGTGCTTCCTCCATCTCTCCAATCGTGTAGAACTCGACACCCTTATAAAAGTGACTAACAAATCGTTCTGGAAGCCCCGTCTCATCCCTCAGGACGGGTGTGAGTATTGGTGTAAGATTCTGCAACACTGCCATAGCTTTCCTCCACTATTTCCCTGCCGCTGCGACGGCCTGTCGGGCCGCTTCGCCGAGATCGCTGGCGCGGATGATGTTCACCTGCGCACCGCTCAGGATCTTCTCGCCTTCCTCCAGGTTCGTGCCCTCAAGGCGCACGACGAGCGGCGCTTTCACTTCCATCTCGTTATGCGCCTGAACTATACCTTCCGCTATCACGTCAACGCGCGCCATGCCACCGAAGATATTAATAAGGATCGCTTTCACGTTGGGGTCGGCGGTAAGAATTCGAAACGAGTTCACGACGCGCTCGACATTGTTCACGGTGCCGATGTCCAAGAAGTTCGCCGGCGAGCCGCCCGCCAGCGTGATGGCATCCATCGTGGCCATCGCGAGGCCGGCGCCGTTGACCACGCAGCCAATGTTGCCCGTGAGCTTAATGTAATTGCTTACGCCAAGCTCCTGGGCCTGCACCTCTAGCGGGTCTTCTTCTTCGATGTCGCGCATGGCTACGATGTCCGGGTGGCGGAAGAGGGCGTTGTCGTCGAAGTTTAGCTTCGCATCAAGCGCGAGGAGTCGGCCGTCCCTGCTAACGATCAGCGGGTTGATCTCCGCCAGCGAACAGTCTTTGGCGACGAACGCCTGGTAAAGGCCGTTGATGAGCTCGACGGCTGGTCGGAGAAGTTCACCGTTAAGGCCGATCGCGAAGGCCAAGCGCCTGGCGTAGAATGGCTGTAGGCCCACGGCAGGATCGATGGCGATACGCTGGACATTCGCGGGCGCCTTCGCCGCAACCTCTTCGATCTCTACGCCGCCCTCATCGCTACCGATCAACACAGGGCCGCCCGCGGCGCTATCGATGGCGAAGGCCAGGTACAGCTCTCGCTCGGGTTTCGCCTGCTCTTCGATGAGCACGCGGTTGACCTTACGACCCTCCGGGCCCGTCTGGTGTGTCACCAAGTTCATGCCGATGATGCGCCCGGCGGCGGCTTGGGCCTCGTCCGGCGTATCGGCTAGGGCGATGCCGCCACCTTTGCCACGACCGCCGGAGTGAATTTGCGCCTTCACGACCACCGGCACGCCGAGACTCTGGGCAATCGAGCGCGCCTCTTCAGGTGAAGATGCCACTTCACCTCTCGGCACCGGGATGGCGAACTGTTTTAAGATCTTCTTGGCCTGATATTCGTGTACTTTCACTTCATCGGTTCTCCAAATTCAACTCGTAACCCTCTTCGACATCGTATTTGCGCGGCTTTTCTCGTGTCAAGGGCAACCCCGAATCGTCATTGCGAGGGAACCGAAGCAATCTCTGCCCGTCCTATTACGCTGCTTCTTGTGGCGTTCTTCGAAGGCAGGGATTGCCACGGCCACCTCTGGTGGCCTCGCAATGACATCGCAACGTTCAACACAGAGAAGTTTCACCAGTGGTAACCGTTTGTATTTTGACAACAGCCGTTGCTATTATGGGTCGGACATATAGCGATCGCTGCAGGAGGCGCTCCATGCCCACGGCACACGTAAACGGCGTCGACATCTACTACGAAGAGCACGGCGACGGCTTCCCGCTGATCTTCAGCCACGAGTTCGCTGGCGACTACTGTAGCTGGGAGCTGCAAGTGCGCTCCTTCGCCCGCCGCTACAGGACGATAGCCTACAACCACCGCGGTTATCCGCCCTCCGGTGTGCCAAGCGCTGCCGAAGCTTACTCGCAGGACATCCTGATCGAAGACCTGTACCAGCTCTTGCGCCACTTGCAGATCGAGCAGGCGTATATCTGCGGCCTGTCCATGGGCGGCAACATCGCTCTCAATCTGGCGTTGAGGCATCCTGAAGTCTGCCGGGCGATAGTCTCGGCAGGCACAGGCGGCGGGACTATCGGCAGGGAGCAGTTCGAGCGGGACGTGTTGGAGGTGGCCCAGAGGCTTGAGGAGGTAGGGTGGGAGAATATGGCCGATACCTATGCCCGCGGCCCGGCCCGGCTCGAATTCATCCGCAAAGACCCACGGGGCTGGCAGGAGTTCCACGATCTGCTTGCTACCCACCCCGCCCAGGGATCGGCGCACATCTTTAGAGGCGTTGTGCTGAAGCGCCCCACCATCTTCGAGCTCGAATCGCAGCTTACGCAGCTTCAGGTGCCAACGCTCATCATCGTCGGCGATGAAGACGAGTCCTGCATCGACCCCTCACTATTCATGAAACGCAAGATCGCCAACTCCGGCCTCGCCATCTTCCCGCAAACCGGCCACACGATAAATCTTGAGGAGCCGGATCTGTTCAATCGCACGGTGCAGGACTTCCTCACCGCGGTCGAAACCGGCGCATGGGCGCCGCGCCCGGAAGTCTCCGCATCGTACTTGCCGCCGGACATGCGCCCGTAGCCTGAAAACGGACTGCTTATGCAACTCGATCCATCTCTGTCAAAAGACGACTGGTTAAAGCTGCTGCAACAGGCGCAGGAGCGAGTGTCGGGAAGCGAACACAGTCCCGCGCTCAACGATCTGCTCGACCGGCTAGCGATCGCCCTACGGACAACTGCTAACTACGATGTCGCCACTGAAGAAGAGCCGTACCTCCTCGATGCCGAACCGTTTCCGCCGGAGACGACCGCATGACGACGTCAGACCTGACTGCGCTATCAACCTCGGAGGCGGCTGCCGCTATCCGCTCAGGCGAAATATCGGCGCGAGAACTAGTGAAGGCGCTGGCCCAGCGCATCGAACAGCGTGAGCCGCGCATCCAGGCTTGGGTGACGCTCGATATCGAAGGCGCTTTGCAACAAGCCGACGCCCTCGATAAAGACCGGGCGGCTGGCCGAATACAGAGGCCGCTGCACGGGGTGCCGGTCGGCTTGAAGGACATCTTCTTCACCGCCGGCCTGCGCACGACCGGCGGCTCGAAGGTCTACGAAGACTTCGTGCCTACTTATGACGCTACGTCCGTTAAACGTTTGCGAGAAGCTGGTGCGATCGTACTAGGCAAGACGGCCACCACCACTTTTGCATATCGCGACCCGGCGCCGACGCGTAATCCGTGGAACCTGGAGCATACGCCAGGCGGATCGAGCAGCGGCTCCGGCGCCGCCGTCGCCGACCGTATGGTACCCGCCGCGCTCGGCACGCAGACGGTCGGCTCAGTGCTAAGGCCGGCAGCCTACTGCGGCGTGATTGGCTTGAAGCCGACCTACGGACGCATCGGCCGCGGCGGCGTCTTCGCCTTGTCTTGGAGTATGGATCACGTCGGCGTACTGGCCCGTACGGTCACGGATGCAGCGCTTCTGCTTTCGGTCATGGCCGGCCCGGACGACGCCGACCCCTCAGCGGCTAACGTGCCAGCGCCTAATTATGTGGAAACGCTAGAGGACACGCGGCCGCCACGCATCGGCCTGCTAAGGGGCTTATTTCAGCGCATTACCCAGCCGGAGGCGTGGCGGAGGCTGGAAGAAGCGGCCCGGCAGTTCGCGTCGGCCGGGGCCGAGGTAATAGAACTCGAACAACCGCCGGAATTCGAGGCTGCGCTGGATGTGCAACAGATCATCCTCGTCTCAGAGGCCTCGACGTATCACTGGCCTATATTTCGACAGCGCCCTGACGACTTCCGTGAAGGCATACGGGCGGCCATAGAGGCCGGCCAGGTCCTGCCCGCGCCGGCCTACTTACAGGCCCAACGCGCCCGTCGGCACATCTCGCGCGCTGCGCTGTCACTCTTCGCGAGTTGCGATGTCGTTCTAACGTCGCCGGCGACTGGCCCGGCGCCGCAGGGGCTAGGGAACACCGGCAGCGCTGACTGCAACGGCCCATGGAGCCTGTTCGGTTTTCCGTCGCTCTCGCTACCGATCGGCCTATCGGAAGACGGTCTGCCACTGGGCGCGCAGTTTTCGGCCGCGCCCTGGCAGGAGCAGCGTCTGCTGCAAACGGCCCGCTGGTGCGAGCGCGTGCTGGACGTGACGCTAGTACCTCCACAAGATCCCGTGCGCAGCTAGATTTAAAAGCGGTAGCTTTCATCAATTCAAGAGGTGCCTTATGTACCAGCATTCTATACCAGCGACAACAGAGGCCAGAAACGACATTTCCCAGAAGTCCTGGAACGCCAATGCAACTTTTTGGGACGAGCGCATGGGCGACGGCAACGATTTTCATCGGCTGCTACTCGCTCCAGCCTTGGAGCGCTTATTAGACGTTCAGCCTGGACAACGAATACTCGAAGCGGCTTGTGGCAACGGTCAGTTTGCGCGTAGGCTTGCGGACTTGGGCGCGTCTGTAATAGCGTTCGATTTCGCCGCCAACATGATCGAAATCGCGCTATCCCGTTCGGCAGCTTATGGGAAGCGCATCGCTTACCACACGATCGATGCTACCAACGGCGACCAGCTACGTGCCTTGGGCCATGAAAGCTTCGACGCCATAGTGTGCAACATGGCCATGATGGATATGGCACCATTGAGCCCCTGATCAACGTAGGCAGAGAGCTGCTAAAGCCGAACGGCTCGTTCGTGTTTTCGGTCCAGCACCCTTGTTTCAATTCCGCCTATTCCACTTTAGTCGCTGAGGCTCAAGATGGAGCTGAGGGACGGTGGACATATCAATATGGAATCAGCCTCTCCGGTTACAAGGAGGAACGGGCCTCCTATGGAGAGGCAATGGCAGGCCAGCCAGAGGTTCGAGGAACTATTTGGCACATTTTTCCGCTGTGGCTATGTCTTAGACGGCCTAGAAGAGCCGACGTTTAAAGCCAAATCAGAGTCGAATCGGCATCCCTCATGGGGCAACTTGCTGGGCATTCCGCCGGTGTTAGTCGCCCGGATGCGGTTAGCCGCACCTTCCTAAACGTAGCAGCGACCTTTAGGCCGCCATAAGGCTAATGCATCCCTGCGGATTGAATCCGCAGCTAACGAAGCCGACGGTTTTAACCGCCTGACATCTACGTCACGTATGTCCGCCTAAAGGCTGCTACTACTTAATCATCGTCTGTGGCACCATTGTCCGCACGAAGTCGTTGACGTTTCCAACTTCTTCTATCGCGAATACTGAGGCGATGATCTCGTTGAGATCCGCGTTTGGGAGGCTTTCCGCCGCGCAATCGCGGAACTTCGCTTCGAGCTCCGCCGGCGACATCGGTCGTTGCGGTGTACCGCGCGAAAGCTCCGGATAGATGGTGAAGCTGCGGCCATCGCTTAAACGAACATCGATGCGACTACGGATTAGGTCATAGCCCTTGGCCTCGATCTCATCGTCCAGATGTTTTTTAACCCTACCCATTATCTGGCGCACGTCGGCCCGCTTCACCACTTCGTCCTGGAACTGGGCGACCCCACCGGCACGTTCCCGGGCGATGATCGCCAGACAAAACGGTATGCTGAACTTCGCTTCCAGAGCATTCTGGGGCTCGTCATAGCGAAGCGCCACAAGGCCGTAGGAGCTGGTACCAAAACGTATCTCCTCTATATCATCCGGCTTTATGTCGTGCTCCCGTACCAGGTCCAAAAGCCCATCCATCGCTGGGTGAATCAGGCTGCCGCAGGGATAGGGCTTGATTCACCCAG
>WHTN01000056.1 GCA_009377715.1 Dehalococcoidia bacterium
ACGCCATCCCATTCGGTCGTACCGTCGCGTTTGAGGTCGTCGATCGAGTATGTCTCTGGGTCGGTTTTTGCTAAGAAGTAAGCCATTCGCTCTCACCTCATGAACTGCTTTTGACGGCATCGATTAGAAATCTGCTCACCCTGAGCTTGTCGAAGGGCAATCATAAGAGAATTAATTATCGCACCGCTCGCTTGCGATCGCTAGTTGGCGTACGGACGCAAAAAAGCCGTGGGCCCGTAACGTCGTAGGGCGCACGACTGTGTGCCCTACCGTTCGCTCTCCAGACCATCACAATATTTGCTATGCTCTTCGGGAGACTGTTATGAATAGCGAAGAACATCAGAACGACCTCGGCACACAGCGGATCGAAGCCTTCAGCGATGGCGTCTTTGCGATAGCCGTTACGCTGCTAATTATCGAGATCGGCGTCCCTCACCTCGAAGGCGGCCAAACGCTTGCGGACGCACTTAAGGAACTTTGGCCTTCGTACGGCGCATACGTTCTTAGTTTCCTAATGATCGGTATCTACTGGGCTAACCACCACTTTTTGTTCAAACTTTTCACCCGGACGGACCACGTCTTCCTAATGCTCAACGTCTTCTTCTTAATGTGCATCGCCTTCCTACCCTTCCCGACAGCAGTCCTTGGCGAATACCTCCGCGACTCGGAACAGCGCGACGTTGCGGTTAGTCTCTACGCCATCGGCTTGTTGTTGCCCGCGGCAAGCTGGTTCAGCGTCTGGCTTTGTGCGAGAAGTCGTGGATTGATCGATGAGCAGCTTGCGCCAAGGTATGTCCGCTTTCTCACCCTTGAGTACCTTTTCTCAAACATTTTCTATGCCTCTGCTCTCGCTATATCGTTCTTGAATGCCTGGCTTGCGTTGGCTCTAGTTGTGGGCCTCACTCTTTTGTACCTGTTTCCACCTCGCAAGGCGCAATACACTAATAATGACTGAATTGAAGAAGGTCGTTAGCCTCGACGAAAAACAGTGTAGGGGCGCACGGCCGTGCGCCCTGATCTTTGCTCTGGCTTACATGGAGGGCACGGCGTGCCGGGCTCTACGTCCTCTATCTTTCGTTACGCCTGGCGTAGAATCTCATATACTTTTGTCCTCGATCTCCCACGCGTGATCGAGAACGTGCCAGGCAATGCGACGGGCCGCATAACGGAGGGGCCAACCCTTCTCGACCGGCGACGTCGCCTCGCTGCCCGCACGCAAACCGTCGAGGAGCGCCTGCCGCAGTGCAAGAATGTCGGACGTGGCTTTCGCCTCCGGTTGCTTCTGGCGAACGCCGATCGTGCGGGCGTAAGCCGTCTCCGCGGCGAGAACGTGTTCCACGATCTTATCACGGTCGCGCCCGCCGCCTCGCGGGCCCTTCGCCAGTTCCGCCGGCGCGCGGTTTACCACCACATCGAAAATTCGCCAGGCCGCTTCGACCAGGGCGGCGATGCGCTTCGCCTCTTCCGCCGGAAAAGACTCACGATCGCTGCTGGCAACCTTACCGGGAGCGCCGAAATCGGTGGTCCCAGAGCCTGGCAAGCGCTCCACGATCTCGAAGTGCGGTTCGGGGTCGGCCGAGAACGTTAAGCCCGCTTCCGCTGCTACGATTGCATAGCGTTCCGCGTACAATGCTAGTGCTGCCAGCGCCTGCTCTTCGTCTTTGCCCAGACGACACCAGCCCGGCCAATCGAGCGCGCAGGCGAACACGCGCTTCTGACCGATCTCGAGGTAGACGGGGACATTCATAGTCGTTGCGCTTCTAGTAAGGTGCGTCGCTTCGGTGATACGGGCACCACCGATTATCGCACGCCCTCTTCAGCGATCGCCACGAGGTATTAGAGTGAAGATAAGACGAAGAGGCTAGTGGGTCTCGCTGAAGGACTATATCTTCGTTTTTTAGAATGCCGGATCACTTAAGGAGTTTGTTCTGGCCAAAGGCGGGGATCAAAGCCTTCTGATTCAATGTCGACGAAGTTTATCAGTTCTGTTTGTTCTCTAAAATACGTTGCCCAAGACGTGCAAGCATTTTCGGCCTGACAGATTGTATTGATGGTTTCACGAGAGCCATTTATATCCCTATTTCTGACAATGAGATTAGCTGGGTCGATGTTCCCAAAAAGTCCAATGCTACCCGGGATGAAGCCATTTATGCTATGAGGATAGTAAGGCTCCGAAACAATGCTACGGCCTTGACAGATGCTATAAGCGGCACGAAAGCCTGAATTTGTAATATTATTGCCGTATTTTTGTTATACGTGCAATACTCTCGCTACGGATCCTGTGGATGTTTTCGTGCATTCGATGCGGACAGGGAACGCGTCGCGCAGTTCGTCGATGTGCGTGATGACCAGGATGCACTGAAAATCGTCCTGCACCGACTGTATCGCCTCGACCAACCGCTCTCGCCCCGAACTGTCCTGCGTCCCAAACCCTTCGTCGATGATAAGCGTCGGCAGCGGCGCGCCCTTCCGACGCGCCAGCAGCTTCGAGAGCGCGACCCGTAGCGCGAAGTTGACGCGAAACGCCTCGCCGCCGCTGTATAACTCGTAGTTACGCGTACCAACTTCATCCGAAATCCTTATGTCAAGCGTCTCAATGAGGCCATCGCCGCTGCGCCGCTCTCGCTGCGTCTCGATAGCCACACTCATCCGGTTGTTCGTCATGCGCCCAAGTATCTCGTTCGCTTCGTCGGTCAGTTCCGGCAGTACGTTCTCGATTAGCATCGCCTGCAGCCCACTCCGCCCGAAAGCGACCGCTAACTCTTCGAATGTCGTTTTCTCATCGCTCATCTCTGCGAGCTTCTTCTGTTTCTCCTGCCGCTCATACGCCTGCTGTCGCAGCGTATCGAGCCGTTGCTTTGCCGCACCGAGCATCTGCTGTAGCCGTTGCTGCTGTTCTTGCGCCTGCTTCAGTGCGCTCTGCGATTTCGCCAGCCTCTCATCCAGGTCCGGCGGGTACTGAGCGATCTGCGCCCGTACGTCTTCGATCTGTTGCGCCGCTTCTTCGCACTGCGCGTGCCAGCGATCGTGCTCGGCGATGGCCACTGCCAGCGCCTGCTGCTCCCGCTCCAGTGAACGCTCGGCCTGCTGAAGTTGCCGGTGGCGCTCCTCATAGGCTTTAAGCGCTTCCACCTGCGAACGCACTTGCCCATGGGCCTTCGGATCATAGCCAATAGCCGTGATTTCGGCCTGTACATCCCTGAGTTCTAGCGTCTCAGTTTGGGCGTAAGCGCCGCAGCCAAGGCTACCCCGGGCTTCGCTCAATCGCTGCTCGACGGCCGGCAAACGGCTGCTCGCCTCTGTCGCTTCTCGTATTTGCACCTCGAGCGTCGCAGCTAGCTTCTCCATTTTGCTGCGCTGACTACGAAATTCCGACTCAAGCGCGTCTGCATCTCTCCTAGCCGAAATCGCAACTGCCTGAAGCTTCTGCACCTGCTCGGCGCTCGCTTTCGCCGTCGACTCGCGTTCGGCGATCTCCTCGCTGTAGTGTTCTCGCAAGCGCTCGATGCCGCCTTCGCCGAGATCGCCGCCGCATAGCGGGCACGCGATCTCATCTCCGGTCAGTTCGCCTAACTTACGCTGAAGTTCCTTGGTCTCCCCGCGTAGCCGGACGCTCTCCCGCTCGAACGCTTGCGCTTCAAGTTTCGCCGAGCGTTCTCGCTCACGCAACACGCCTACTTCCTGCTCGTACTGCTCCATCGTGGCGCTGTTGGACATAGCGCTTTCGACTTGCTCTTCCAGAACGGGCAACGCCATCGCCTTTTGCGATAACTGCTCAACTTCCACTGCGAGCGAACGCTCCTCCGCCTCAAGCTTCGTCTTCGCTACACCGATCGCCATCTGCAGCTCCGCCTGGCGACTATCGAGACTGCGTAGCGTTAACAGCAGGCCGCTGAAATGCCGGTCGTCCTCGCGGCCCTGCTGCAAGGCGCTATACCCGCGCTCGATCTTCTCCTTCTCGGCGAGCGTCTTTTCAAGTTGGGTGATAAGTCGCTCTTGCTGAGCGATCGCGCTTTCGCAACTAGAAAGCTCCCGCTCGATCTGGCGTATCTTCGCCTGCGCCTCCTCGCCCTGACGTCGGTACTGCGCGAGCGCCCCCTGATCGCGCCTGAGCGATTCGACGAGCTGTTCGTACGTGTCGAATTCGTCTTTGACGCGCGCTAGGTTCTCTTCCACCTCCCGCAGTTCGGCTTCAGCGCTAGAGCGCTGTGCCAGGCTGCGGTCGAGTACATCTATCGCCGCCCTCATCGTCCGCACGTCCGCATCCATCTGCCGGGCGCGCTCTTTCGCCGTCTGCGCCATACTTTCATAGCGGTCGAGTTCTAGGATCGCTCCGAGCACCTGCTTTCGTTTGTCGGGAGCGCTCACTGTGAATTGATCGGCGCGGCCCTGCATCAAGAACGAACTGTGGATGAACGTATCGTAGTCCATACGCAGGATCTCGGCGATCCTCCGCTCCGTCTCCCGCAGCGTGTTTTCCGTCACCGGCTTATAGCCGGCGTCCGTCAGCAGGTGCAGTTCAAGGCTTGGCTGGCTCGTGCGACCCGTCCCGCCTCGCTTGCGCTTGCGGATGACCCGGTACTGCTGGTCGTCGACGCGGAATTCGAACTCGACTTCCATATCGCGCCGCCCGAGGTACACCAGGTCGTCGTCGCTGCGAGTGCGCGCCTTGCCCCATAGGGCCCAGGTCATCGCATCGAGTATCGCCGACTTCCCCGCGCCGTTATCGCCCGACAGGCAGGCGACCTGGACGCCGGTGAAGTCGAGAGGTTCGACGTCCTCGCCGTAGCAGAGGAAGTTCATCATCGCGAGGCGCACGGGTATCACAGGTCATCGCCTCCGTGCGCGCCGATGATGTCGCTGGCGTAGCGCTTCAGCACCGGAATGCGGTCCGCCGGCACCTTCTTCTCCCGCCAGTAGATCTCCAGCAGGTCGACGAGAGGCATCGTATCCGCATGCAGATGCGAAGCTAGCCGTCCGCGGTCGCGACGCTCCACATCGCGCTTGACGCCGGCCTGGTAGTAAGCGCCTCCGAGCGCCTCGCGTATCTCAGCGTCTCGAAGCAGCGGCTCCTGTTCCTGACTGAGGTGCAGTATCACCCGCACGATCGCCCCCTCGACGACCGAGCGCCGGATCGCGGCGAGCGCCTCCGGGGTCGGATCGGCGTCGCGCGGTCGCACTTCTACGGTGACGAAGGGTATCGCTGTGACCGCATGGAACTGCGGCTCCTCAGATCTGCGGCCGCGCGCCTTCGCTGGGTCTATCTCCACAGTATAGAACCCTTTGGCGTCATGCTCCTCGCCGAAGTCCACGCGCTGCATGCTGCCCGCGTACACCACAGGGATGCCATCGCCGAGGTCCTGCTGCGGGTGGTGGTGGCCCAGCGCTACGTAGTCGAACTTGTTCGGATGCAGACTGCTGATGCTGAACGAAGGGTAGCTGCCGACGGTCATCGACTTCTCGCTGCCGGTCTTCACCTTCGACCCGGTCACCGAAAGGTGCGCTGCCAGCACGGCCGGTATATCTGGGTCGAGCCTGGCGCTTTCGCCCTCAATGAATTGCGACGTCTGGTCTTCCATTTCCTGGTGCAGGCCATCGATCGTCAGGTTCTTCATCTGCTCTCGCCCCAGGACACGCGACGCCGTCAACCACGGCACGCCGACCACCTGTAGCGGCCCTGACGGCGTGTTGATCAGTTGCGTGCCGGGTTTGTCGCCGACGTACGTGTGCTGCACGCCAAGCGTATCGTAAATCTCCAGCGCGCTGGCCCGGCCGAACGCGTTAGGCAGATCGTGGTTGCCGACGAGCAAGAAGATCGGTATGCCGGCCTCGCCGAGGCGTCGGACGCGCTTCGCGAACTCCCGCTGGTGCGTCTGCGACGGGTCGCGCGACTTATACGTATCGCCGGAGAACAGCACTAGATCGACCCGCTCCTGGATCGCATACTCCACCAGTTCATCGAGCGACTCCAGCAACGCCTGCGTCCGCGTCGAAAGCCCCGTGACCGGATCCGGCCGCGAATAATTTTCGTAACCAATGTGCAAGTCCGCAAAATGGAGTATCCGCATAATGGTGCCTATCCAGAAACGAGTGCGAGCACTTTATCCCAGTTAACGACGCCTTCTTCACAGAACAATTCATGCGCTTCAATCAGAAGGTCTTCAAATGGCATTGCCATGTCAGCGGTGTATAGCGGGGCAAGCGCACCACAGACTTCTAGCAATTTTCTATAGAAGTCTGGATCTCCACTGATCTCAGCCCAAAATTGTTTGCTAGCAAGCCGCTCGATGCCGTCTTTAAAAGTAGTTTTCTTGCGGCCATAAGCAAATGCGATTTTCTTCTCTGTTCGCAGGCGATCTTGCCTAAGCCTGCCTTCCGCAGAATTCAGATCGCGCCTGGCCTTGTCTTCACTAGAGGAATTGAATCCCTTTGCGCCTGACTTAATCGCATAGAGCCTGACAACCTCGTCTTGTCTGATGTCAAGATCCGCCTCCCCGCCTCTAGCTGGTTTAACCCCTCCCGACAAGACTCGAGCTACACTCTCGAAGAACGGTCCGAAAAACCCTTCTACGCTGGAACTTACGTAATCTTGCCACGCCCTTCTAACTATGTCTTGGCAACTCTCGATACCACTTGCACGATATAGATATGGGTTTTTGTTCTTGATAATATCCTTCATTCGAAGGGACAGGAGCTTTTTAGAGAATGGTTTTGCAAAGACTATTTCGAATTCCGCTACTAATTGCTCCGCTCGTGCGTCTTCCAAGCCGGTTATAGCGGCTACACGAGTAATGATTGATCGACGCTCTAGCTCTTCCACACCAATATGCTCTCAAAAAAGTCATCAGCACGTCGCCCGGTCCTGCGGTTAACGTGGCGTTCTATTCGGTCCTCAAGTCGTAGTCCTAATCGCTCTTGAATCTCCGGATAAAGGTTGTGTTTATCGTTGACTACTACCACGATTCGCCCTTTAGGCGATAAGAACTTTAAAACGTTTTCGAAGGTGGCCGTAATACCGTCTACGTAGGCCTTCTTCGCTAAACGAGAGTTACCATTCGTGGCAGCGCCAATTTCATTTGAAGCATTCCAATCCAAACCGAGAAGCTCATAAGCATAACGATGTTGCTCATGGTAGTCGATCAGGCCCACGTATGGAGGAGAGGTCAGCACGAGATCGAAAGAAGGAAATTCTAGAAAGCGCGAGTCACCATGCATTATGTTCACGCTAGCATCGCCTCGCAATTCAGAAAACTCCTGTATCCGCTTAATCGTGTCGTAACTGTAGCGCTTGATAAATTGAGCCGCGGTCTGAGTCGGCTCGCATGTCCGGCTATGTTTGTAGCAGTAATATGGGTCGCGCTGAGGCCGCTTCGGGAAATCTAAGTCGAAATGAGTAGTAAGCCTCGCCGAGCGTGCGGATCGTGCCAGTATTATTTTCAGAACATCCTTATATACATAATCGTCGATTAGCGATCTATACAGTAGCAAGGTTTTTAGTGCCGCAGGCGCGAACCAACGACTAAGATAGTTATCTACTATGTAAACTCCTCGCTCTTCCAATAGCCTGTGATGCACTTCACCAATAGTTCTTTGACAAATATCCTTAATTTCCCGTTCAAGCTCGTCCAAGTCATAATCTGCAGTTTTCACACTGGTTAATAAGCAGTTGAAGTCCGAGATATCGCTCCCAACAGAATTGATACCAAGTTCCAATGACTGCACCAAAGTCGTGCCAGACCCACAGAACGGATCACAGACCACGCGTGGGCTGTATTTGCGAAGAAATATCTCGACTAACTGCGGGATAAACTTGCCTAAATAAGGATGCAATCGGTGAACATGTTTCGTCCTAATTCGCTCCGGAAGATCTCTTTCCGCCCAATTTAGATTTAGCGACTTTATCGCAGTTCTATTTGTTATCAGGTGAAAATCTGTGAATGGCGTAAATGAAGACTGTACGCCTGGGGTCATGGTCGAGCGAACTGGGGCAAGCGCCATGTTGTCTCTCCTAAATGCTTATGTAGATATACGTTTTTGCCAATTCTTTGGCTAGTATACAACAAAAGTTGCCCCGTGCGCGCGCCTCGTTGGAATTATTGGAGAACCAGCCATATGCAGAATATTAGTTCTACTTTGTATTGTCAAGATACGGGGATTAAAAAGTACCGGCCGTGGGATGCGGCGGCTATTCGCCGCCCTACACCCGAGCCAGCTAGGAGAGTGCGACTTCCAGCGGATTCGCCTTTAATCCGCTAACCTTTAGAATTGAGAACCCGAGAATGTTGCCTTCGTTGTCCACTTTCTCCATAACCTGGTCGTGCGCCGTTTCCCGAAAGTACCCTTCCTTCTGGTCGAAGATGACTTCTAAGAAGTCGCCTTCAGAATCGTACCAGACTTTTACTATCTTCTCGGCCATAACGTCACTCCTTGTTTTGTCGCATCTGTGATGTACGCCGTAACCACGAATGCATCCTCTTGAAGTATTTTAACGACTACGCATAGATATTTATCACCAAAGCGCGGATGACTGTACGGCCTGTAGTAAAGATTTGCTTGAGGATCACTTATAGATTGCACTACTGTTTGTGGACTCGTCAGCGTCTCTTCGAGAGCTCCTTCCAAACCGACCATCTCAGGGTGTTCCATTACATGATACATTCGTTCATCGGTTAGACGGATAACCAGACCTCGATAATCGGTTATTACGCGCACAATAAACCTATCACTCTCAACTGATCTTCTTATATTCGTACTTGCCCCGGATGTTCGCCTGAAAGTATCGTCCGTGCGATCCCGCTGCCATTAGCTGATGGTATATCTCGATCGGCACATCGTAATATTCGTAGACGCCTCCGCCCTCCCGGAACTCGATCTCCAGCGTCTGCCTCGCAAGGTCGTAGCCTATGGACTGGATCGGCTCTGAGTCCACCGCCACCCTATCCATAACCACCCCTGCCTGCGATGTCTTAGTTGCGACGCGCGTCGATGCCAGACCCGCGGCTGCTATAAAGCCCGATATACGTCCCTTCGATGCCTAATGTAGTGAACAACGATCAGCTCCTGCTCCGTATCCACTTCATATACGACACGGTAATCCCCAACTCTTAGCCGATACAGCCTTTCTGCGGCTGAAATTTTGATTGCTTGTCGGGAAACGGCTCGTCGACTAAAGTCTCTACCCTCAGCATAATACGGGAGATTATGCTGGAGTGTAGCCGACGAATATCGTGCTCCGCCGACCGCTTGAATTCAATTTTGTATGAGGCCATCGGCCTTAAGTTTGCGCTTAATCTCCTCGATACTCACCGACGGCTCATCTCGCCGCTGCTCGGCCACGAGTGCAAGGTCATGCAAATCTTCCATCATCCGCTCGTAATCACCTATCGCTAAAACAACCGCCATTTTCTTGCCACTGTTATCGATAATGTAACGTTCGTCCATTTTTAAGCTCCTGTGTCTAAACTATCGGGCTTGGCGTTGCGCTGCCACTTCATCCTTACACATATCCACTACGGCGACTACCCTAACAGTAGGGCTCACATGTCAACGACACTTATGACACGTCGTAAAACAATCAACGAACTCGCCCTATTTTGCGTTTCGCCAAATACGGAATCACTCAAAAACGCAACTTTTTCGCGAACACAATCAAAGACCCTTCGGCGGGCGACGGAACGGTCAACCGTCGCCCTCGATACGATTCCTCAGCATTTCGGCCAGCCCCTCGATCGGCGCTCGCTCCTGCTCCATGCTGTCCCTATCTCGCACCGTCACTGCCTTGTCTTCGAGTGTATCGAAGTCGACCGTCACGCAGTACGGCGTGCCGATCTCGTCCTGCCGCCGGTATCGCCGGCCGATCGACTGCGCGTCGTCGTACTGCGTCATGAAATGCTTCCGCAGCTTTGCCCACACCTCGCGGGCCGTCGGCGTCAGCGCCTCGTTGCGGGACAGCGGCAGCACGGCGACCTTTATCGGCGCCAGCGCCCTGTGCAGGCGCAAGACCGTCCGCTTCTCGCCCCGCACCTCTTCCTCGGCGTATGCGTCGAAAAGGAACGCCAGCACCGAGCGGTCAACCCCCGCCGATGGCTCGATGACGTACGGGGTTATGTGCTCGTTCGTCTCGTCGTCGAAGTACTTCAGCGGCTGCCCGCTGAACTCCGCGTGGCGACCCAGGTCGTAGTCAGTGCGGTTCGCTATGCCCTCCAACTCCGACCAGCCCATCGGGAACAGGTACTCGATCTCGAAGGTGTCCTTCGCATAGTGCGCCTGCTCCTCCGGCTCGAGCCGCCGCACGCGGATGTTGCTGTCGCTCAGACCGTGCCGCCGATACCACCCCAGCCGCTCGTCGACCCAGTGGCGGTGGAGCTCCTCATCGGTGCCCGGCCGCACGAAGTACTCGATCTCCATCTGCTCAAACTCGCGGTCGCGGAAGATGAAGTTGCCGGGCGTTATCTCGTTGCGAAACGCCTTGCCTATCTGGGCGATGCCGAACGGTAACTTCTTCCGGGTCGTTGTCACTACGTTCTCGAAGTTGACGAAGATCCCCTGCGCGGTCTCCGGTCGTAAGTACGCCACCGAGGCGTCGTCCTCCACTGGCCCGACGAACGTCTTGAACATGAGGTTGAACATCCGCGCCTCGGTAAGTTCGCCACCACATTCGGGGCATCGGTCGCCTTCAAGCTGGTCGGCACGGAAGCGGCGCTTGCAGCTCTTGCAGTCCACCATCGGGTCGGCGAAAGTGTCGACGTGGCCACTGGCCTTCCAGGTGGTCGGGTTCATAATAATCGCCGCGTCCAGCCCGACGACGTCGTCCCGTTCCTGCACGACTGCACGCCACCAGGCGCGCTTGATGTTGTTCTTCAGTTCTACCCCGAGCGGGCCGTAGTCCCAAAACCCACCGATGCCTCCGTAAATTTCGCTGCCTTGAAATATGAAGCCCCGGCGCTTGCACAGCGAAACGATAGTATCCATGTTTGTCTTCTGCTCTTGCACTTAGTAGCCTCCAATCAACTAACCAGTTTAGCATCGGAAGTAAAGCTGTTCCATTGACCTTGACATCACATTGTAGCCTTTGCTAGCCTGATCTATGTTAATTAGTGGAGTGAGTAGGGAGGAATAATTGTGAGATTTGTATCTGGCTTTTTCTTTGGGCTTTCTGTAGGTTCGTTGCTTGCCCTGGTGCTAGCGCCGCAAACAGGCAGCGATACGCGCCGCTTCCTCGCAGACCAAGCTCGACACGGCGCTGATCAGGCCCGCCGCCGCGCCGAGGAAGCGCGAAGCCGGCTTCGGCATCAGGGCCAGGAATGGATGGACGAGGCTGCCGGCATCATAAGCCATCGCAATCCCTGGGAGCGCCAAAGCAATTAATCGCTTCACCGGCGAATAGTTAAGAGGGCCTTTTAAAAGGCCCTCTCTCTTTATTAGAGATAACCAGTGAAGGCTACGGCTTCGGCGAATCAGAATTACCGGATCGCCATTGCCGTATCGCCTCAGTGTGTTCGCGATAATGGCCGTACGTATCGAGCCGTAGCCGACGGCGGACTCGCGACTCCTGCGTAAGCTGGTCTTCGGGCAGACTCTTAATGAAGTCGATCAGCCGGTTATGGGTTTCATCCAGTTGCTTTCGTATCGTGGGTAGCGAAAGGTTCTGCTTCTGCGCCATCGTTCGAGCATTAAAGGCGTCGATGCCTCCGTGTGTAGCGTATCGGGGCGGCCTGCCGCCCTCGATAATGAGCGGCACGTACTTCATCGCCTCCAGTTCCCATATGGTCACGTGCGCAAGGAGATCCTTTATTGACCAGTCACCCGTAACATCAGGCTCAGTCAACCGCGAATCGGGCAAACCCGCGTACGAGTCGTTGAACGCTTGCCATGCTGCATCAAGCCGTTTGAGAAGCCGTTCGACGCGATCTTCACTAGGGCGCATTCCGCCTCAGGTGTTATGAGATAAACAGCGGTGCCAGGACGAGCGTTACGGTGCTCAGCAGCTTCACCAGCACGTGCAGCGATGGCCCAGCGGTATCCTTGAACGGATCGCCAACGGTATCACCGACGACTGCAGCTTTATGCGCTTCCGACCCTTTGCCTTGGACGACCAGTTCGCCCGGGTTCCCTTCCATTGTTTTAAGGTTGTCTGCCTCTATCCATTTCTTTGCGTTGTCCCAGGCCCCACCGACGTTGTTGAAGAACGTAGCGAGGATGATGCCGCCGATCGTGCCGATCATCAGCATACCGGCCACTGCTTCCCAGCCTGAATTCTCTTCGCGGGTGAAGCGGAAGATCAAGCCTACGGCCACGGGCATTCCCACGGCCAGGATGCCGGGTGCAATCATCTGACGTAACGCCGCGCGAGCCGTAATGTCGACGGCGCGGCTGTAGTCGGGTCGCTGCGTTCCGGCCATAATACCCGGCATCTCCCGGAACTGCCGCCTGACTTCTTCGATGATGCTGCTGGCGGCATTGCCAACTGCCCTGATCGCTAGAGATGAGAAGAGGAATACAAGCATCACGCCCATTAGCCCGCCTACGAAGACGTCGATACTCGATAGGTCGATGGGCAGTTCGGCCGTAAGCGGGATGTCTAATCGCTCCTTTACCTTGTCGAGGTAGGCACTGAACAACAGGAACGCAGCAAGACCGGCGGAGGCGACAGCATAACCCTTGGTCAGCGCTTTTGTCGTATTGCCTACAGAGTCGAGCGCGTCGGTGATGTGGCGCGCGCTGGCGGAAGCGCCCGACATCTCGGTGATTCCGCCAGCATTATCGGTAATTGGCCCGAATGTATCCATCGACAGGATATACGCCGCCGACATGAGCATACCCATCGTCGCAACTGCGGTGCCGAAGACGCCGCTGGTATATCCGGGCACACCCGCTATATCGGCGTGGGAACCGAGAATGAACGAAACTACAAGCGCCGTGCCGATGCTTATGGCAGTGGCCGCGGTCGTTTCGAAGCCGACTGCCGAACCGATGATGATATTAGTTGCGGGGCCGGTCTTTGATGCTTCGGCGATCTCTCGAACGGGTCGCCACGAGCCGGAAGTGTAGTATTGCGTGATGTAGACGAAAACGATGCCCAAGCCGATACCGGTCAGACCGCAGAAGAAGAACCAGTGCCAGGAATCGCCCAGCATAACGCTCGTCGCGATCAATAGGCCGACGACAGAAAGCGCCGACACGATAAAGTAGCCGGCATTGAGCGGCGTCATGGGGTCTTGCTCGGTGTCATCGCGGGCGAAGAAGGTTGCGCTCGTGAGGCCCACCATCGTAGCGATGATGCCGAAAGAGCGCAACACCAGTGGGAACATTACCCAGGCGATGTCCTGCGTAACGGCGAATATAGCAACGCCGAGGATCATGGCGCCGATGTTCTCAGCCGACATCGACTCGAAGAGGTCTGCGCCACGGCCGGCGCAGTCACCCACGTTGTCGCCAACCAGGTCTGCTACCACCGCCGCATTACGTGGGTCATCTTCCGGGATGCCAGCCTCTATTTTCCCGACAAGGTCGGCTCCCACATCGGCAGCCTTCGTGTAGATGCCGCCGCCTAGCTGAGCGAATAGCGCCACGAAACTAGCGCCGAAACCGAAGCCCACAATAAGGAAAGGCGCTATGGTGGGCGGATTGCCTAGAAGATTGCTGTAGACCAGAAAGATGCCTGATACACCAAGTAAACTGAGTGCTACTACTAAGAACCCGGAAACCGCTCCCCCGCGCAGCGAGATGGTGATCGCTTCTTTCAAGCTGCGGGTGGCGGCGGAGGCTGTGCGGGTATTGGAGCGAACTGAAATATACATACCGATGTAGCCAGACAGGGCTGAAGAAGCAGCGCCGATGATGAACGCGATGCCGGTGAGGAGACCCTCTTCCCACTTGCCTATGACTTCTTCGCCGTAACCGATCTCACCCAGGTCGAATACGATCGCCTTTACGCCTTCGGAGACGCCGCCAACTATAAGGCCGATAAGGACTGCGCCTGCGATAGCTAAAGTGGCTATAGTTATGTACTGGCGTTTCAAAAAGGCCATAGCGCCTTCGTAGATCATGCCACCGACGTCCTGCATCTCTGGTGTGCCAGGGTCTCGACGTAGCACGTCCCATGCTAGCCATGAGGCGAAGAGTACTGCCCCAAATCCCGTTACAGGTACTAACCAGACAAGCTCCAAGTGTTTACCTCACTTTGCAATTCTGTTTTTGCCTTGTCCGAGTCTATCAAAGGGCTAAACCCCGATCAAGTCGCAGTACATATTTATTCTTCACTTCGTTCAGCAACTGTCTTGAGTGTCAAGGGATAATTGATTAACCTGCCAGGATGTTTGCTGTCTAGACATGGCGTTCAGGATAATCAGGAGCTTGTGCATGGATGCGGTAAGGGCCACCTTCTTTGGTTTGCCTGCTGACAGGAGATGTTGGTAGAAGTTGCGAATAACAGGATTAAAGCGAGTTGCTACCAAAGCTGCCATATAAAGGGTAGCCCTTACTTCTCTGCGGCCTCCCCAGATAGTGCGTCGGCCTCGCAGGGTGCCGCTATCCCGATTAAGGGGGGCCACCCCGACCAGAGCTGCGATTTCCTTGCGGTCCAAGGTGCCCAACTCTGGCAACTGAGCAAGGAAGGTGGCAGACAGCACTGGCCCTACCCCGGGAACGCTGCGGAGGAGATTGTCTTTCTCCCGCCAGACAGGGCTTTGCTGAATGGCATGAGCCAAGTCGGAGTCCAAGTCGTCTAGGCGGCGCTCCAGCCAGAGGATATGCTCCTTAATGTCGCTGCGCACCGTCCGGCCTGCTGTACGTAATCGGTTCTTCTCGGCACTGAGCATCTCGATGAGTTGACGCCGGCGAGCTACCAAGGCGCTTAGTTCCTGGGTGACCTCGTCGGCCAGTGAGCGGGTCTGTGGTTGTACCGCCTCGGCGAAGTGCGCTAGCACCCGGGCATCGATAGCGTCAGTCTTAGCCAGCTTGCCAGTGGCCTAGCGAAGTCCCGCACCTGCCTGGGATTAAGCACCACTACTGGCAGGTGGGCAATCACCAATGCCCCCGTTAAAGGCATCTCTAGCCCGCCCGTGGCCTCAAAAACCACCAGGCTGGGCTTAAGGGGAATTAGATGCTCTAGCAAATGGGCAATACCAGCCTCATCGTTACTGTAGCGCCCCGCATCCCCTCCTGGGCGCACCGCAACGTCTAACCATTCCTTGGCCACGTCGATACCGATGTAGACTTTAGCCACACTCAATCTCTTCCCACCCTTCAAAAAAGCTCCCCTGCCCTCGCCCAGTCTTGCACAATACGGGCTCTTGGGCACTGACAACTGTTCGGGCTCTCGTTGGTCCTGCGCCGCGCTTCGACAAAGCCTTCGAGGAAGCTATATATCGAAGTATCGGCGAGTTCGGCGGGAGGGGACTCCGTATCTTCGACCGGCAGGCGGATGTTACTGCGTCCGCTGGCAAGATGGCGGATCTGGGCGTCGGCTAACTCCTCGTTCAAATGGATGTGCGCCGCGATCTCCTGGGCGGTTCGGTCATCGTCTTCGGTCCGCATGGTCGGGTCCGCGGACGCGAGTTCGTAGATCTCTTCGACCAGTTCGTTGGCGACCTCGCGCAGCGCCTTTAGCAACCAGCGCTGCTCGTCATCTTCGATGGCCGACCATCTGCGTTCCCTCATGGCGATATTCAATATTATTATGCCTGCCGATTTTTTTCTAGCGGCTGCCGATGCTACACTGAGCACGTTTTGAACTGGCTAGACCTTATTTTCGTGGGCATTATCGTCTGGTTTACGGCTACGGCCGCGTACGCAGACCTTATACGGGAAGTGGTAACCATCGGCGCCGCTATTCTGGGAGTCGTGGTCGCAGGGATGCGCTACGATGAGTTCGCCGAATCACTGGACTTCATCGAGAACGGCCGCCTTGCCCACATAGTAGCTTTCGCCGTGATCTTTGGCGCCATCATGCTGGCCGGGCAGACTGTCGCTTTCTTCTTGAAACGCATCGCTGGGTTGCTAATGTTGGGCTGGCTCGATCGTGCTGGAGGGGCAGCGGTTGGCTTTCTGAAAGGCAGCATCATCGTCGAGATATTTCTGATCGTCGTCACCACTTATCCGTACTTCGGGCTTGAAGACGTGATCCGCGAATCGCCTATCGCCTCGTTCTATCTAGAGTTCGTCCCGGTGCTCGTCGGCCTTCTGCCTCAGGAATTCCACGACGCGGTTGAGCGCTTCCAGGCGTTCAATTGATCATACGACAACAGCTACGTGGTAATGCTATGTCAGCGTAATAGAACGGGCAGAGATTGCTTCAGCGCCAGAGGCGCTTCGCAATGACGCTAGAAGGTCATTGCGAGGTCGCGAGGTGACCGTAGCAATCTCATACCAGCTCTAACGATAGGTAAACGGTGTTGCTATGGACTACGCGTGCGCACACAAAATTGCAAGCAAGCGTCGGAGGGTAGTGTCACGAGTTGTGTGTAAATTGAGGTAGGGGTTTCCCTTCCCAATTGTGATTCAAATGGCTGAAAACAGCATAAATTATCCTTTCGCAACTAGAGTTGTCGTTGAAGCAGCTCATGGGCCGTGTTCGCCTTCTCACCTCGCTGAAGCAACGTTCGATGGCGTTGGTGGTGCGCACCATCCGCCAATGCTCTCTGGGGCAAGCCAGAAAGCTCAGGAGATTATCTATGTTTCGCTCCAGGCAGGCCACGGCCTTGGGAGCGACCCCACGCCAGCGCTGGGTCCAGGCCCAATAAGCCCTTATGACCTCCTGCCTAGTGGTGGTCCGGTAGATGGCCTTGGCCCCAGCCAGGCACTCCTGCTGCTGGCTGCGCCTCAGGTGGCTGGCGACGTTCCTCAGCTTGTGCACCCAACAACGCTGTTGGGCCACGTAGGGATATACCGTCTCCAAAGCGGCGTGGAGGCCAGGGCAGCCGTCGGTCACGATGAGGGCCAGAAAGTGGCCCCACAAGCCGCGCTCTCGCAGGTTATTAAGGAAGGCCTCCCACTGGGCTTCGCTCTCCGCGATGGCCAACCTAAAGTCCAGGAGTCGGCGCTCACCGGCTTCGCTAACCCCGTAGGCACATAACACTAGTTTCCTCT